>NZ_JBGQQZ010000024.1:0-32525 GCF_045528575.1 Ruoffia sp. FAM 24228 | reverse complement strand
GATGAGACTAAAAAGTTTTTCTTTAGCTTAGAAAATCGATTAAAATATTTTAATTTCGATAAAGTGATCCAAAATTGAAAAATAACGACTAGAATAACTCAATATTTAAAAGTATGAATTATTCAGGTCTGTTATATTAAGTTAAATTTTTTAAAAACTTTAATAATCTCATTTTCGTTATTATTCGAGACTTCCAAAACAGAATTATCCAAGTTTTAAAATAGATTATAAAATAACCAGTATCAATCCAAAAATCGCTAACTTTGGCTCATTCATTTAATTCTCCGTCCCACCATAACTTCACAATAGCTTGAGTTCCTTCATCTGAATGCCCTGCCTCAGCAAGTTGCGTGTATAATTTATGCGCTAATTCAGTCATCGGTAACTCCAGTTCCATTTTCTTAGATTCATCTAAAGCAATCTTTAAATCTTTCACAAAATGCTTCACAAAAAAGCCAGGTGAGTAGTCATCTTGAATAATTCGCGGCCCATAATTTGCTAAGGAGCGGTTACTCGCTGCTCCAGATCCAATTGTTTCGACCACTTTATCTAACGATAGATTCGCTTTTTTAGCATAGGTCATCATCTCAGCCAAGCCTAACATCGTTCCAGCAACCATAATTTGGTTGACTGCTTTGGCATGTTGGCCGGAGCCATGCTCACCAAAATGAGTCACATTGGCTGCGAATGTATCAATAACCGGACGCGCTTTCTCTAGATCAATTGCATTCCCTCCAACTAAAACAGCCAGACGCCCTTCACGAGCGCCAATATCCCCACCTGTTACAGGCGCATCCAATACGCTAACATTCAATTCTTTCGCTTTGTCTGCCAATTGTATCGCTAACGACGGTGTACTTGTTGTCATATCAATAAACAAGCTGCCTGAATGAGCTCCCGTAAACAAGCCTTTATTCCCATAATACACTTCTTCAATGTCTTGTGGATAGCCAACAATCGTAATGACAATGTCTGTTGCTTCTGCTACTTCTTTAGGTGTATCCAACCACGTTGCACCTTTGTCGACTAAGTTCTTGGCTTTTGATTTTGTTCGATTGTATACAAATAATTCATGCCCTGCTTCAAGAATGTGCCCTGCCATACTTTGTCCCATGACACCTAAACCGATAAATCCAACTCTCATGTTATGCCTCCTTGTGATGTATAAAGCGTTCTGAGATTATTATAACATTGGGGGTGAAGAAAGATAAATTATAGGTATTACTGATCTCTAAGTTCTGATAAGTATCAATGTATATTTTATAACTTCTTCTTGTATTTGTTGATTAAATAAGCTAAATTTGATACATCACAATAATGGAGGCGCTTACTGAATATGGATTATACTATTAAAAAATATGGATCATGCAACGGCAAAGAGTATGATTTAATTCAAATTACAAACAATGATGTTATTATTACTTTCACCAATCTAGGAGCTCGAATCAACCAATGGAAGATTGGCTCAGATAACTTAATACTGGGTTTTGATAACCCTCAAGAAGCCGAAAAAGGAAAAGGCTATTATTACGGAGCAACAATCGGCCGAATTGCGGGAAGAATAAGCAAGGGACAATTTTCAATTGATGGAAACGACTATCAACTCCCTCTAAATGAGGGTGATAACCACTTACACGGTGGACCTAATGGCTTTGATTTGAGGTATTGGGAATATGACATTATACAAACAAACTCAGAAATTTGTATTACATTCTCCTTGACTGATCAAGATGGTGAGAATGGATTCCCCGGCACATTAGAAGCTCAAGTTATCCATACTTATACGGTCGATAATGAATGGAAAATCACTTATAAAGCTACTTCGGATGCAGACACACTATTCAACCCGACCAATCATGTCTACTTTAACTTAAATGGAACACATACAGTGCCTATTCTTAATCACCAACTAAAGATCGAAGCGGATAAGTATGTACCCGTTAAAGCAGAAGGAACACCCGTTGGTGAATTATCAAGCGTAGAGGGTACAGCTTTTGACGTACGTGAAGGTAAACAGATTGGAGATCAGTTCAAATTAAATGACGCTCAAGTTGAGTTGAAAAATGGATTTGACCACCCTTTTGTTATACAAGCAGATGCTTCAGATACTCCTATTGTCTTATCGGTCCCTGTCTTGAATCGTTCCATCGAAGTATCTACAGACTGTGAATCAGTTGTCGTTTACACACATAGTGTCGTAGATCCTCCAATGGGAATTTGGGGTGAGGAACTACATCAATACGCTGGAGTTACACTTGAGACTCAGACTATCCCTGATGCGGTTAATCACGATGCCTTTGGGAATGATATCTTACGAAAAGGAACACAGTTCGAAAGTGCAACAACATATAAATTAGTTTATTAACTCAAAAAAACCTTGTAGCTAGTGTAGCCACAAGGTTTTTGATATTTTAATTAGCATACCCCTCAGGATTAGCTTCATGCCAGTTCCAAGCAGTCTGAATAATACCCTCAATCGTTTCATAGGCCGGTTTCCATCCTAATATCTCACGCGCTTTTTCGCTCGCGGCTACTAATTTTGCTGGATCTCCAGCTCGTCGTTCACCGATTTTTACTGGGATTTCTTTCCCCGTTACTTTACGTGACGCTTCAACAATTTCTTTCACGGAATACCCCGTACTACTACCTAAGTTAAATATCTGACTTTCAGTGTTCGTATTTAAATACTCTAGAGCCAGAATATGTGCGTCAATCAAGTCTTCAACGTGTACATAATCTCGGATACATGTTCCGTCCGGCGTATCATAATCATCACCAAAGATCGTCATTGCATCACGTTGACCTAAAGCCGTTTGTAGTACAATAGGGATTAAATGCGTTTCTGGATCATGATCTTCACCAATTCCACCCGTACTCAATGCGCCAGCGACATTAAAGTAACGCAATGATACAAACTTAATCGCGTGTGCTAAATCACACCACTTAATCATGTTCTCCATCATTAACTTGCTTTCACCATACGGACTCGTTGGAGCTTTCAGCTCATCTTCCGTGATTAAAGGCGCTTGGACATCCCCATACACTGCAGCAGTTGAGGAGAAGATAATTTTCTTCACATCATTCTCTTGCATGACTTCAAGTAGTACTTCCATACCAACAACGTTATTGTTAAAGTATTTCAACGGTTTCTCAACCGATTCCCCCACTAATGAGCTGGCCGCGAAATGAAAAACAGCCTCGATCTGTTCATCTTGTACAATTTGATTCAACATCGTCTTGTCTCTAATATCACCCAAATAAAAAGTAGCCGCTTCATCTACCGCACCGCGGTGACCCGTCACTAAATTATCTAAGACGCTAACGTTGTAGTCTTTTTTTATCAGCTTATTAACAGCATGTGAGCCAATATAGCCGGCTCCACCTATAACTAATACATTCATCTATTCACACCCTTTACACTTGATTCAATGCATCGATAAAGCGAATAAACCCTGCTCTACCTTCATCTGTCTGTTTAAATACACCAGCATCTTCCAAGACGCGAGCGAATTTTAATGACATATTCTCTTCAATCACTGATTGGATTGACTCTTCAGTAATTGCTTCCGTATTGCTTGCCATCTCCACAGCCCATTCTTGATGAACAGGTGTCACTTCTTCTATAGTTCCTTTTCCTAATAGATACGCTTTAACCGTCTCTAATTCAGTCACTAATCTTGGTGGCAATACCGCTAAGCCCATCACTTCAATGAGACCGATATTTTCTTTCTTAATATGATGCACATCTTGATGCGGATGGAAGATTCCATCCGGATAGTCTTCACTCGCTCGGTTGTTACGCAGAACTAAGTCCATCTCAAACTTACCATCTTTAAACCGAGCAATTGGCGTAATGGTATTATGACGCTCTTCATCGGTATAAGCGATAATATCTAGGTCTTTATCTGAATATGCCATCCACTGATCTAAGATAAACGTTGATACTTCAACTAAATCTTCTGCTTTATTACTTCTTAAACGAATCACAGACATCGGCCAATAAACTAATTCAGCTTCAACCTGATCAAATTTATTTAATTGTACCGTCTTAAAGCCTTTAGCTTTTTCCATCGGAAATACGTGACGCCCACCTTGATAGTGGTCATGTGCTAGGATTGACCCACCTACACGTGGTAAATCAGCATTTGAACCCACAAAGTAATGTGGTAATACTTTCACAATTTCTAAGATATTATTAAAACATTTACGGTCAACCGCCATTGGCATATGGGTTTCATTTAAAAAAATTGAATGCTCGTTATAGTAAACATACGGTGAATATTGGAAACCATACGTTTCTTCAGGTAAGTCAATACGAATAATCCGGTGGTTTTGACGCGCAGCATGATTCGCGTGCCCTTCATACCCTTCGTTCTCCATACAAAGCACACACTTAGGATAGTCCACACTTTCTTGAGTTAATGCTTTCGCGATTTCCTTTGGATCTTTTTCGGGTTTTGACAAATTGATTGTCACTTCCAAATCCCCATACTCACTTTGTCCAGTAAAGATAATATTTTTCGCAATATTACGTGTTTTAATATAATCATTTTGTTGTGATAATTCGTAAAAATAGTCCGTCGCTTGTTCTGGATTCGCTTGATATTTGTCCCAAAACTTCTGATTCACGCTCGATGGGGGTGGTGTTATTAAATCCATGATTCTCGCTTCCAGCATCTCAGTCTCTGATTGCGTCACATCAATAATTCGCTCATCTTTTGCATATTGTACTAACATGTCCATGTACTCCAACAAGCTAACGTCCGCTTGAGCCACTTCAGGTAAACCTGCTTCTTTAAGATTTAAAATAGCCAGCAAGCGATTGACAGTATAATGACGGTCTAACGCATCCAGTACTTTTAATTGAACCGCTTTGTCTGTGAACTGATGAATTGTTTTTTGAATGTTTAAACTCACAAAATTCCTCCTATCAATAGTCTGCTTTATAATTTCTTCGCGCCGTCGCCAATTTTAGCGATATAAAAACTCGCATCATAACCGATTTGGTCTTTGTATCGTTGTCCTATTTGATTAATTGCTTCTTCCACTGCTTCTTTGTTTACTAAAGCAATAGCACAACCACCCATACCAGCCCCCGTCATGCGTGCACCAAGAACGCCTTTTTGATCCCAAGCTGCTTCAACTAAAGCATCTAATTCAGCACCAGTCACTTCATAATCTTCTCGAAGACTAATATGTGATTGATTCAACAGCTGGCCAAACTCTTCAAGTTGATTTGCTTTCAATAATTCAACTGCTTCTTGTGTTCGAGTATTTTCGTATACTGCATGTCGAGAACGCTTTAAATAAGTCTCATTACTAAGCAGTCCAGTATTAGCATCAAATGCTTCGTTCGATAAATCGCCTAAAGTCTGAATATTTAATTCTGTTTGAAGCTCCTCTAGCGCTGCCTCACACTCAGAACGTCTTTGGTTATACTTAGAATCAGCCAACTCGCGGCGTTTATTTGTATTCATAATCAAGATGACGTTATCACCAAATTCTGCCGGCACTAACGTATAGTCAAGCGTATTTACATCTAGATAGATGGCATGATCATTTTGACCCATTCCAATGGCGAATTGATCCATTATACCCGTGTTTAAACCAATAAAATCATTCTCAACTCTTTGCCCAATTTTCACTAAATCTAATCGCTCTAAGTCTAAATTAAACTCTGATTCTAATATGACTCCGATTAATAATTCTAAAGATGCAGATGACGAAAGCCCCGCTCCGTTAGGGATATCTCCGTAAATGAGTAAGTCAAATCCTTTGTCCACTGTATGTCCTGCTTCTCGAACATACTTAATCATTCCTTTAACATAATTCGTCCAATTATCTTGCTTATCAAAGATCAACTCTTGGTCTAAATCAAACGAAATAACACCCAATTCATCAAAGTTATCTGATATACAATTGACCGTCATATCATCACGCAACCTCACTAGCCCCATTGTTCCCTGTGTAATTGCGCAAGGAAGTACGTGACCTCCATTGTAATCAACATGTTCCCCGATGAGGTTTACACGTCCTGGTGAGAAGTATTGGGATGTTGAGGAGCTTTGAAATACCTCTTTAAACCGTGCTTCTAAATTATTTATCATTTTTTCTTTCATAACATACCTCCGTAATAAAATGACATCATTTTTTTATTTAATAAAACAACTTGCTACTTATCTAACTCAGTAAGCCCTTTCAATCATTATTTTATATTTCCTCATGAAAATAGTCTATATTCATTTGTCACAAAAACATGTCATTTTGTTTACTATATGATAAACTATCTGTGTAGTATTGAGAGGGGGTTATTTTTTGAATAGTTATTGGAAACATCTTTTTCTAGATAATGGAGATCTGTCCTTGATAGAAGCCGGCTTACAAAAGTATGAGACTAACCAAATTAATAACTACAAAGTTAAGCACGATATAGTATTTCATATTGTTCTGGAAGGAAAAGGTCATTATACTGTCAATGATAAAAATTATGAATTAACCGCAAGTGATAGCTTTATTTTGAAAAAGAATCAACATGTTTATTATTATCCAGATAAAGATGACCCTTGGACCATCTGTTGGATTGGTATAGGCGGCGACCATTTAGATACTTATTTGAGTAATTCAATGATTCCAAATGTTGATGTCTTAACTTTCAAGGATAGCAGTCCGGTTTTTGAAGAAATGAAACAATTTATATACTTTTTATCCGAAAGTGATCCGAATGATTTACAAGACAATTTGAAAACATTTAGTATGTTATATCATTTTCTTTACTCGCTTAATGAAGAATTTCCACTTACCAATCATCAAAATACGAATGCTCTTTCAGAACCACGTTTAGCAGAAAAAATTTACAGTTATATCTATAAGTATTTTCACAGTGCTTTCACAGTAGGTGATATTGCGGAAGAATTCAATATTAGTCGTAATTATGTGTTTAAATTATGCAAAGAACACTATGGCCAGTCTCCAAAACAAATCATTCAAGAACTCAGAATGAATCAAGCTTCACAGTTACTGCGAGGATCTAATTCCCAAGTTAAAGAAATAGCTAGTACTGTCGGTTATAGAGACGCCTTTAGTTTCTCTAAAATGTTCAAAGAATATTATGGTTATAGTCCAACCCAATTCAGGAATTTAACCGAAGAAGAAATCGACAAGGCTTTGTTTATTCGCGAGGAGTTTTTGAAGGTATGATTTAAATCGTTTTTCAAATAAATAATAGAAAGGAACTTTTATGAATACAGAAGATATTTATAATAAAATGCATTCTGGTGAAATATATATTGAAAACTCAGAAACATTAAATGATCAAGCAAAGTATCGAGATTTACTGTTCCATTTCAATCATACTTTACCTAGTGAAACAAAAAAAGTCCGAAGTATATTAACAGACTTATTAGGAGCTATGGGAGAAAATTCGTACATAGAGCCCCCTTTTCATGCTAATTGGGGGAAGAATACTTATATTGGAAACGATGTTTATATCAATTTTAGTTTGACTATTGTTGATGATACTCGTGTTGAAATTAAAGATCATGTCATGATCGGTCCCAATGTAACTATCTCTACCGCTTCTCATCCTCTAGAACCTGAGCTTCGATTGAAAGGTGCACAATTCAATAAGCCTGTCACCATCGAAAAGAATGTGTGGATAGGAGCAAATGTGACTATTTTTCCCGGTGTTACTATCGGAGAGAACAGTGTCGTCGGTGCTAACAGCACCGTCACTAAAGATATCCCAAGTAACGTACTTGCTTTTGGTACGCCTTGTAAGGTGATAAAAAGAATATGAAATCACAAAAAAAGACTTGGTTCACAATGTAGTGACCCCCTAAATCCGGACACGGATTTAGGGGGGTTTTAGATGTATTATTTGTCAAATTAAGCGAGACAACTGCTCTTCATTTACATAACTCAAAAAGACTTCCAATGGTGTCTGGTAGTTCAGTGATTTTCTAGGTATATGATTTCTTTTTGAAGCCACAGAGGAGATGAAATCCTGATTGACTTGATTGAAATCCATTTCTTTCGGTAGGCCATCTTTTCGAAGGAGACCATTTGAGTGTTCGTTTAAACCTCGTTGTGATGGTGTTCCTGGGTCTGCAAAATAAATAGCTATATCATTCGTATTACTGATATTTTTCCAATTTGAGAACTCTTTACCACAATCGAAAGTAATCGATTTAAAGAGATTTTTAGGAATCGATTGAAACCAAGTATTCGTTGCTTTTTCAATATCGATTGCTTTACGACCTTCAGGTTTCAAAGCAATAATGACTTTTGAAAGGCGTTCAACGAGGGTGATGACGGCACTTTTATGATTGACACCGACAATCGTGTCGCCTTCTAGATGACTGAACTCTGTTTCAAAAGAAGCATAATCCGTTTCTCGCTCAGTGATATTTCGTTTGAATGCTTGTTTTCCACGACGTTCTTGATGACCGTTTGGTTTTCGTTTCCCTTGCATGGGTAACTTGCTTTGATCAAACTCACCATTTTTAAAACGACGATATAAGGTACGGACAGAACATGAAATTGAAAACTCACCTCGTCCAACAATCACATCCGGGGTCCAGCCTTAAGTTGTCTTGTCTTCGATGTATTCTTTTTCTGCTTTGGGTATTTCAATCGGCTTTCTTCCACAACGTTTTTTATTTTTCTTATACTGTTCGAGGTATTCGAGAGCCGTTTTTCCTTGTTTAAGAAAATGATAAACATTGTAAATGGCCTGTCTACCACGCTTGAGTTTCTTGGCAACGAAAGCAACGGGTGTTTCTTGATGAAAATATGCCTCTATAATTACGAGTTCATTTGGTGTAAGATGGGTATAGGTCATTTATGTTCACTCTCCCTGTATTCTTTCGACGGAATGACAATTTGAGTGTAACATAAATGATTTTTTTATTTGTCTCGCTTAATGTTACAATCGGCGATACTTAACGACTCCATCTTCAAACATACTTACCCCTACTCTCTAAGTTAGTAATATTTGGGATTTGTGTAAATGTGATTCACGCTTGTCTATGATAATAAATGAATATGAAGAAAAATTCAAATAGTTATTGTTATTTTGATACTTTCCCCTAACTTGCCTATGAAATTTTAACTCACTCGTCGCTTAAACTATAGTATATAGAGAAAATAAAGGATAAGGTTACCTATCGATAACTTTATCCACTCTTTCATCAAATGAATCCAGTTAATTTTAATCTTTAGGATTTTATAAAAGTCTTTAACTTTATAAGTCCAATACGTCAGAAAAATAAAACATATTTATTCATATATTTTATAGACTAAATCAAAATATGTGAATTATTCTTATCGAACTCTTCATTTATTACACAAAAAACACTAAAACTGAGTCTACAGTTTTAGTGTCCATTTTGTGTAGTTAAATACCGTCCCCCAACAACCCCTCAGCAATCGTATCCGTCGTCACAATAATATTCAACAAATCACTTTCAAGCGCTGCTCGGATTGCTTCAACTTTCTGATCCCCATATACCACAGTCATAATAGCAGGTATCTTTCTCAATTCTTCAAGATTTAGACCAATAACATTTTTATTTATTTCACTATCTACTTCTTTTCCTTCTTGATTGAAAAATCGTGAATTAATAACACCTACAGCATTATGCCCCTTTAAGTCGGTCGCATCTTCTTCACTTAAGAAGCCAATTTTTCGCATGTTACTTTCTTGATCCAAACTTGAAATCCCAATTAAAGCCAAATCAACTGTTTTTCCTTCTTCCAAGATACTTTGAATTGCATTGTTACTACTGAGCTCTTCTCGTATTAACTCATTTGATACTAATGCAGGAGAATAAAGATATTTCGCCTTACCTCTCATCTTCCTCGCTAAGTCGTAACTCAATTGATTGGATTGTATCTCAAAATAATCATCACTTAACCCACCGATCAAAGGCAGGACTGTGGCACCTTGATGATTCGTATAAGGAAAATGATCCACTAAACCTCTTAAGGAATTCCCCCAAGAAATACCGATTGTCTGGTGTGAAGGAAGTATTTTCTTCAAGTATAAAGCAGCTTGTTGGCTTGCCATTTTTTTCACTTCAGCTTTATTAATATCTAGTGTATCAATGATAATGGCATTTTTTAGCTTGAATTTTTTCTCTATTTGCCTTTCTAACCTAGCCGTATAGACACTACTGCTATTAATCACAATTTCAACGATTCCATCTCTTTTTGCTTCAACAATCATTTTAGATATGAATGATCTCGATACGCCTTTTTCGCGGGCGATTTCTGATTGAGTCATTCCTTCTTCATAGTACATCGTCGCAATCTTTACAATGTCATTTTCACCCATTTTCTCCATACAGTCCTCCAATTACCCATCATTATTAGTGAATAACAAAAGTCCATCAAAGTAGGCAACTTTGCTAAGGTCTACTTTGATGGACACATATTATTTAAACGCTTGTTTAATTATTTTCCAAACGCTTCAGTGTATTTACTTACAACATTTTCTGCAGTAAAGCCGAAGTATTCAATGACTTCTTCACCTTTACCAGATGCCCCAAAGCGGTCAATACCTAATGCTACACCATCTAAACCGATATAACGTTCCCAACCGAAAGTTGCGCCCATTTCGATTGACATACGGTTACGTACAGCTTTTGGTAAGACACTTTCTTTATATTCTGCTGATTGCTCATCGAATAAGTTTTGTGCTGGAAGTGATACCACTGATACATCTACACCTTGTTCTTTTAATTTCGCTTGTGCTTCTATAGCTAAGCTTACCTCAGAACCAGTAGCAATTAAGATACCTTCAGGAGTTTCACCTTCACTTGGCGAGATAACATATCCACCTTTACGAACGCCTTCTTCAGCTAATTCGTTAGATCCTTCTAGTACTGGTAAGTTTTGACGTGATAGAACTAACATTGTTGGACGGTCTTCTGATTCAATTGCTACTTTCCATGCAGCATATGTCTCATTCACATCGGCTGGTCGAATTAAGTTTAGGTTAGGCATTGCACGGAATGCTGCTAAGTGTTCGACTGGCTCATGAGTTGGGCCATCTTCCCCTACTGCTACAGAGTCGTGTGTCATAACATAAGTTACTGGTAAGTTAGATAGTGCTGATAGACGTACTGCTGCCTTTAAGTAGTCTGTAAACACGAAGAATGTTCCAGCGTATACTTTAGTTCCACCGTGTAAAGCAATCCCGTTCATCATGGCTGCCATCGCGAATTCACGCACACCGAACCAAATGTTTCTTCCTGCACGGTTTTCTGGCATGAAATCCGTGTCTGAATCGATCATTGTTTTGTTAGATCCTGATAAGTCAGCTGATCCACCCCATAGGAAAGGTACTTTTTCAGCAAGACCTTGAATAGCAGCACCACTTGAAGCACGACTGGCTTCGGCTTTAGCATCTGCACCTTTATATTCTAAGTTAGCTGCATAGTCTTCTGCAAGATGTCCGTTGAATCCTTGTTCAAAGGCTTTAGCTTTCTCTGGATTAGCTTCTTTATAGGCATTGAATACTTCTAACCATGCATTATAAGCTTCTTTACCACGATTTTTTACTTTTTCATCGAATAATTCTTGTGCTTCTGTTGGCACATCAAACGCTTCATGAGTCCATCCATAAACTTCACGTGTTGCTGTCCAGTTGTCAGCACCTAATGGGTTACCATGTGTATTTGCTGTTCCTTGTTGAGGAGAACCGTAACCAATCACTGTTTTAATCTCGATTAAAGTTGGTTTTCCTTTGTTTTCTTTTGCTTTTTGAATCGCGTTTGAGATATCGTCTAAGTTAGTTCCATCTTCAACACGTAAGTAGTTCCAGTTCGCTGATTCAAAACGTCCTTTAATATCTTCGTTGAAGGCTTTATCTAAGTCACCATCTAATGAGATATCGTTTGAATCGTATAATACGATTAATTTATCTAATTGTTGACGACCTGCATAAGAAATCGCTTCGTAACTAATTCCTTCCATTAAGTCCCCGTCACCAACTAATGTATAAGTGTAGTGATCAATAACTTGATGCTCATCTGTATTGTAGACAGCTGCAGTATGTTGCTCCGCCATTGCCATCCCTACAGCTTGTGCAATTCCTTGTCCTAAAGGTCCGGTTGTTGCTTCAACGCCATCTGTATGACGGTATTCAGGATGCCCTGGTGTGCGACCGTTTAATTGACGGAAGTCTTTTAAGTCGTCAATCGTTACATCAAAACCACTCATATGTAATAAACTGTAAAGTAAAGCTGAACCATGACCTGCAGATAATACGAAACGGTCTCGGTTTGGCCAATCAGATAACTCTGGGTTCACATTTAAATGACCTGCCCATAAAGCATAGGCCATTGGAGCCGCACCCATTGGTAAACCAGGGTGACCAGAATTTGCCTTCTCAACTTGTTCCACACTTAAAGCACGTAATGTATTGACCGCTACTAAATCTTTTTCGTTAAACATTATATTCCTCCAAAGAATTATTTTTATTTTTCTATTAATGCGAATGTTTCTTCAAAACTTACATCTGTTACTTTATTATCTATAACCGCTGTGCAACGCTCCGTCTTTCCTTCTCTTAACAAAGCAACAGCGTGTTCTCCAAAATCTAAACCTAAAATCCGATCTTCGGCAACTGGATTTCCACCTCGTTGGATATGACCAAGTAATAATGGATGAATTGGATATCTTGTCTCACGTTCGACAACTTCTTTAAACTCTTGAGCTGACATGACACCTTCTGCAAGAATGAATAACTGATATCGCTTATTCATAGCTTGGGATTTTTCGATGGTTTCTTTTACTAGATTCACATCAAAATCTCCTGGTTCAGCAATTATACCATCTGCGTCTAGCGCACGACCGGTCCATCTTGCAATATCTCCCGCTCTACGGCCCATCACCTCAATACAATAAAGATGTTTATGGCTTGACGCAGATTGGATGATAATATCAACTGTTTCAACAACATTTCGAATGGCAGTTTTAAAGCCTAAAGTTAATTCTGTAAGTGGAATATCATTATCAATCGTTCCAGGAATCCCAATGGTTTGTATACCTAGTTTCGATAAACTATAAGCACCATGATATGACCCATCTCCACCAATGACAACTAGTCCATCTACATTATCTTGCTTTAATTGCTTAGCAACTCCAGCTTGAACCTCGGCTTTTTTGAATTCTTCCGACCTTGACGTACCTAAGAAAGTTCCGCCCACATGATGATGTGGTTTTACAACTTCAGGTGTCAATTCAATATAATCATTCGCGATTAAACCAGTATATCCCTCTAGATAACCACGAACTTCGATGTTATGTTTGCGCGCTTCATCAACGATCCCGTTAATGGCTGCATTCATTCCTGGAGCATCGCCCCCGCTAGTTAGTACACCAATACGCTTCATCTGATTCTCCTAAATTCTTTAAACCATATAGTAAAACAAAACATAAGATTCTGACCAATCAAAGGTTTCATTAGAAACAATAATATCACAGATTCAACACTATTGTACAACGCTTTCACATAAAAGTAAAGCATTTGCTACCAGGTGTGTCGGATGCTAAAACTTAGACCATTCGCCTCTACCTAATACCAGTATTTAGGTCTATTCAGTATACAATTCCCTTCAAATAACATATAACTGAATATTGATATTCTTGGGTTATGCCCGAGTTAGGAGGTAGGCAATGTTAGTAGTTGAAGGTATGACAAGTTGGCAAAAACATCGTCGCATTATTTTCCCACAAGTATTACCGATTGCGTTACCCAGTTTAGGAAATGCGTTAATTGATTTGTTAAAAGATACGTCGTTACTGTTCTTAATCGGTTTAGTCGATATAATGGGACAAGCAGATATTATAATCGCGAACACCTACGGTGTTTATCAACTTGAAGTATATATTGCGATAGCGTTAATTTATTGGGCGCTGTCTTCACTTCTCGTATTCGGATTGAATTTCCTCGAGAAGGGTTATAGTCGCTACTATCAAAGATAAGGAGGTCGAGCACATTGGATTTTGATACACAAGTTATGATTGATACTATTTGGGTTGTCATGCGGGCTGTACCACGGACTTTTGGAATTGCTGCTGTGGTGTTAGTCTTTGGGATTTAATTAGGGGCTGTCTTCGCTCAATTAAAGATGAAGCCTGTACCGGTTATTACACCACTCGTTCGTCTATTTGTCTCTTATATGCGCGGGGTGCCGTTAATCGTTCATTTATTCGTGATGATGTACAGTTTACCTCAAGCGAGTAGTTCCTTACTGGCAATCTTTGGGGTCACAGTGCAACCACATGATTTTCCGAGTTTAATTATTGTTATTACGATCTTCTCATTACTTGAAGCTGCGATTGAATCGGAGAATATCCGAGGGGCAGTTCAGTCCATTGATCCCCGTCAAATTGAGGCTGGTCAATCGATCGGGATGACACGTCGTCAGGACTTACATCGCATTATTATTCCACAAGTATTAAGTGTGGCGATTCCTTTGTTTCTCAATGCCTTTTTGAAAAATATTAAAGGTCTGTCACTTGCCTTTACCGTTGGTATAGTAGATATTTTGGCTCAAGCCCGTTACGCTGCGGCATTAAGTTATCGTTATTTAGAATCTTATATTGCGGCAGCTTTAGTTTACTGGTTAATCTGTGGCGTTTTACAAATGATATTTAACCGTGTTGAATTGAAATTACAATTTGGTGAAACACGTAGACAAGGAGTGTAATAGTGAATAAATTTGACCGTATAAAGTTAGCGATTAGTGGTGAAAAGCAGGGTTCAATCCCCTTTTCCTTCTGGACACATATACCAGAGATTGATCGCTCACCCAAAGAAGTCGCCCAAGCGACGTATGATCTATTTAAACAGTAAGATTTAGATTTTATTAAAACGATGAATAATGGTATGTACGCCGTAGAAGATTATAATACGGAGATCGATTTTTCTGAAGTGGCTAAAGGTGGGGTGGCTAAAGTGATTAAAACACCGATTAATGCCTATGAAGACTGGTCAAACTTACCATTGTTAGAGTTAGAAACCGCGTCAGCCCTGCAAAGAGAACTTGACCACCTTGAACACTTACTGAATTTAGTGGACGGTGAAGCACCGGTGATTATGACGGTTTTTAGTCCCTTAACAACAGCAGCTAAATTAGCTAAAGGGCGACTGATTAACCACCTTAAACAGGATGAACATGGTTACATTCACCAAGCACTCGATAGAATTTCTGAATCAACAGCTCGTTGGCACATAAAGCCATTGAGTTAGGTGCAGCCGGTGTTTACTTCGCATCACAAATGAGTTCTTATGACAAAGCGAGTGAAGAAATATACGCTGAATATGGTGTGCCTTATGACTTACAAGTGTTGAAAGGTGCTCGTGATGGTTGGTTTAACGCAATTCATGCACATGGTGATGATATTATGTTCGACCTGGTTAAAGATTATCCCGTTCAAGTGTTTAACTGGCATGTGTGGGAAAGTTTACCGGAGTTAAAAGAAGGTATTGATTATACTAACAAATGTGTCATGGGCGGCATTGCACGTATGGATATTACACATAATAATCGTAACCCTCTTCATCATCAAATTTACCGTTCAATTACAGAGTCTGGGTGGAAAGCACTTAATTCTTACACCTGGGTGTGGGATTAGACATCCTTTTGAAGAAGATACAATTCGTTATTTACAGAAAGTAAAAATCGAAACTGAAGCGTTATTAAATAAGTAAGCCAATAATTAAACCGTCCTTTCGAGGACGATTTTTCTTGTTTATGAGGTCACGAGATCTCAACAAAAAACCGAGGCTGTTTTTACACAGTCTCGGTTTAATTTTCTTTAAATTAGTATGCTCTGGCTAACCAAACAGTTTCTTTCGCTGGTTTACCTGTGACGATACATTCAGCTTTTTTGTCAACTGTACCATCTACTGGAATGTTACGTGTTGTGAAACCAGTGCGTTCTTTAATCTTCGCTTCTGATTCTTCCGTTCCGTCCCATCCTGCTAAGATCCAACCTGGGTTTTCGTTTGCAGCTTTTTTCGCTTCAATATGGTTTTCAAGTTCTTCTAATGTGTTGATGTCCGTATAGATGTGTTGTGAATTGCGTTCGCGTGCTGATTCTAATAGGCGATTTTGCATTTCATCTAAGGCATTTTCGATGTAATCAGCAAAGTTTGTGAATTCAACATCTATTTTTTCATCTAAGTCACGCGCTTTAACGATGACTTTATTGTTTTCTAAGTCACGTGGTCCAATTTCTACACGAAGTGGCGCACCGCGTAATTCCCATTCATTGAATTTGTAACCTGGACGGTTATCGCTTCCGTCGATAACTGTACGAATTTGCTTGCTTGCTAATTCTTCATTCAATTCATAGATTTTGTCCATGATCGCTGGGTTCTTTTGCCATGGTCCAACAGGAATGAATACGACTTGTTGCGGTGCAACTTTTGGTGGCATAATTAGTCCTTGGTCGTCACCGTGAGACATGATCATTGCTCCGATTAAACGTGTTGATACACCCCATGATGTCGTGAATGCGTGAACGTGTTCGTTGTCGCTGTTTAAGTATTTGATATCAAAAGCTTCAGCGAATTTCGTTCCCATGTAGTGACTTGTTCCTGCTTGAACAGCTTTTGTATCTTGCATCATTGCTTCAACAGAGTAAGTTCGTTCTGCACCAGCAAAGCGTTCTGAAGGTGTTTTTTCACCTTTAAATACTGGAATAGCTAATACGCCTTCAATCACTTCTGCATAAATATCTAACATACGTTGTGTACGTCTTTTAGCTTCTTCGGCATTCGCGTGAGCCGTATGCCCTTCTTGCCATAAGAATTCTGACGTACGAAGGAATGGCATTGTACGTTTTTCCCAGCGGAATACGTTTGCCCATTGGTTCATTTCCATTGGTAAATCACGGTATGAGTTAATCCATTTAGAATACGCATCACCAAACATCGTTTCTGATGTTGGACGTAGCGCTAAGCGCTCTTCTAATGGCTCACCCACAGCTTCAGTAACCCACGGTAACTCTGGTGAGAATCCTTCAATATGATCTTTTTCCTTATTGAAGAAGCTCTCGGGAATTAACATTGGGAAGTATGCATTTCGGATACCTTCTTGTTTGAATCGGTAGTTTAAAGCTTCTTGGATATGCTCCCAAATTTCGAAACCGTTGGGTTTGAAAATCATACAACCACGTACGGGTGAATAGTCCATTAAGTCAGCTTTTTGAATTGTTTGGATATACCATTTTGAAAAATCTTCTTTTCTCGTTACCATAGTAACCTCCTGTTATAATTTTGTACAAAAAAACTGTTCCCGTCCAAATAAGGACGAAGAACAGTTGATCTCCGCGGTACCACCTCAGTTGTCGGCATGTTGCCAACCTACTTAGAGCCGATAAGGAGGCGAGCCCATAAACTGTTTAGTAGGTTCAACGAATGAGTGGGCACGTCACTTTCAGCCTAGGTGACTTTCTCTTATTACCGTCAATTCGTTTACTAATCTAACAATGCTTATATTATAGCTATTTGTTGTATAAAGTTCAATCTCTTTGGACAATTGTGTCTTGATTTTCATTCATTTCATATTGATCAAGCGCTCGCATACTAGAAAGTGGCCAATAAATATAATCTGCCTCTCCGATAATATCTTCGGCATCGATGAAGCCAAATGCCCGTCCGTCAAGTGAATTGCGACGGTTGTCTCCCATTACAAAGACTTGCCCTTCCGGTACGGTCGCTGATCCAGTAATTTCTTCTAATTGGAAATCACTCGTAAAGTTTCCTAAGACATCTGCGCGCATGTCGTCTAAATATGGTTCATTCATTTGCACACCGTTCAATATTAATTGGTCATCCTGATAAGCAACTGTATCCCCAGGTATACCAATCACGCGTTTAATATATAAACTTTGCGGTTCGTCTGAAGTAATCGGTCCCCCAGGTGCTGGGAATACGACCACATCAAAGCGCTCAATATCGTTTAATTTCATCATAAACATTTTCTCGCCGTCATGTAATGTGTATTCCATAGATCTTCCGTCCACGATGAACGGTTCCATAACATACGCATAAAATACTTTAATTCCTAGAAATATCACTGCAACCCAGATAAGCGTACTGATTATTTCTCTGATAATACCTTTAAAAGTCATCTTTTACCTCAATCTACTTAATCTTTACTATCCATTACAGTATCGATAGCTAACACAACCGCAATCACCATAACTGGGTCAACTTCTTCAGCATCGATATTAAATTCAAATGTATCGCTCATAGCAAAGTATTTTTTCTTTATTTGAGCAATTAAATCTCCTTCTCGATCATAAATAATATAATCGTGCGCAAAGTAATCGCCTTTTATCGTCCAGCCAATTTGTTCAATATCAAATTTTGGTTTGAATAACGTGATGCGTTTGCGAATACTTGCGACTTCTTGACCTCGGACAAAGACGTCCACTTGTGGCATGAGTGATAATACTTTCTGTTTAACTAAAGCGACCTCTTCATTGGTCTCCATGTTAATGATGTGCAGTTTTCTACCAAGTGAAAGAAATTCTCCATCCACTTTATAAACCGGCTTCTGATTGCTATCGACAATATTAAAATCCTGTTTAAATGATAACATTTTTTGTTTCATGTATAATTGCATTGATATCACCCCTTGAGCCTTATTATAATCTTATTATATTTAATGTTCAATTGTATTTAAGAAAATGTTTTTACTATAAAATGTATACTAATAAAAGCGGAGGGAATTATTTGTGAAACTAGCTCGTTATCAAGATGTATTAGACTTTTGGTTTGCCCCTGAAAATGCGGACTTGTTATTTGAGAAAAATGATGATTTCGATTCCGAAATTAGACAGCGTTTTGAAAAAACTTGGGAAGCCGCATGTGCTGGCTTATTATGGGAGTGGCGTGACAATCCTTACGGCCGCCTCGCAGAAATCATTGTTCTCGACCAATTCTCGCGTAACTTATGCCGAGGCGACGAGAAGTGTTTCACCCAAGATACGATGGCACTCGTCTTAGCTCAAGAATTATATCAACTACCTGAGTTTGATGAAGAATTCTCTGTTCAGGAAAAATGCTTCGCAATGATGCCTTTTATGCATTCTGAATCTACTGAAATTCACGAGACAGCTTTACACATCTTTACTGAAATTGGTGACGAGAATGCACTACACTGTGAAAACTTACATAAAGATATCATTGACCGTTTCGGTCGCTACCCTCATCGGAATGATGTTCTAGGCCGTGAGACAACTCCGCAAGAAGCAGCGTTTCTGACTGAGCCTAATAGCAGTTTCTAATATAAAAAGTCCGCAGCGAATGTGTTGCGGACTTTTTTCTGGTTTGAATTGGGTTTTGGGTGTATTCGCCAGCTCAGGGATTTGAGCTGGCGTAGTTGTGCTTGATTCGCTAGCTCAGAGATTTGAACTGGCGAAGTTACGTTTGATTCGCCAGCTCGGAGATTTGAACTGGCGAAGTTACGCTTGATTCGCTAGCTCACGATTCTGAGCTGGCGCAGTTGCACTTGATTCGCTAGCTCACGATTCTGAGCTGGCGCAGTTGAACATGATTCGCTAGCTCGGAGATTTGAACTGGCGTAGTTGTGCTTGATTCGCTAGCTCGGAGATTTGAACTGGCGAAGTTACGTTTGATTCGCTAGCTCACGATTCTGAGCTGGCGCAGTTGCACATGATTCGCTAGCTCACTGATCTGAGCTGGCGAATCAACTCACTTCCCCTAACATTTCCCCTTTAAATCTCTATTTCATAGTAAGTTTTATTTGTTTTCCCCACTTTCTTAAAGTTTTTCCCAAGTATGTCTCGGATTAAGGATCTTGACGCTGCGCTTGCGCCCATAAACTGGTACACATTTTCTGTTGTGACTATTTCACTGTTGTCAAAGAATAAATAGCGCAATTGCCGTGCGGATCTGAGTATTGTTTCTGATTTTGCTTCTTTAAAATGACAGTGCCGGCATGTCACTTTTCTTAAAGTGATTTCTACATCAAATCGGTGACACGCTGGACAAGTAACGCCTTTATGGATAGTCGCAAAGTCTTCTATCGGCAAGCCTGTAGGCTGGAACGGATTTTCAATCGAATAGCGGTTCAAGACTTTTTGTATTCTATTCAAATATGCTGGTAACAGAGGTTTGGCCAGAAATTCGGTCTGCTTTTTCAAGAAGTTTCTAAATTGGTTGCGCTGTATAATTTCATAGTCAAATTCATAATCGAGTTTAACTCGGCAATGTTCATTGATGAAAATCATCGCACCGGTTACTTTAATATTTTCGGAGACTTCATTGGCAATTCGTGTTAGGCGCCGTACTTTGGTCGCCATGGCATTCATAAAATTATTTTCCATTAAATGCGCGTTAATGTAGCATTCGTGATTTCTATATTCAAATTCGCCATAAAAATTCTTCACTTCAATAACTAACCAGTGATTTTCTTTGATTAATAGAAAATCGGCTTGCATCGTGCTTTTGTAGTTAAACCAGTAGTCTGAAAGGACATGCCAACTATCGTCGGCGTATTTTTCTAACCATTGAGCAACTTCTGATTCCCCGATATAGCCTTGTTTTAAAGACCAAAATCGACGTTTCTGTTCTTCAGCTAAATATATTTGGCGAATAACCGACATTTCGAGTTGAATGAGTTCGGTATTTTTCTGCATTTTATCACCCCTATATATATACGTAAAAAAGGGCGATTTTCATTTTTTATTTTAAAAATTAATCATCTAAATTTAAAGTGAGTGCGTTCATTGCGACAATAATTGTTGAAAGTGTCATTAAAATTGCACCGAGCGCGGGCGAAATAGTGATTCCGATAGGTGCCAAAAGACCCGCAGCCAATGGAATTGCAATGAAATTATAGCCTGCTCCCCAAAGTAAGTTTTGGTTCATCTTGCTGTTTGTCTTGAAAGACAGTTCGATAAAGGATTCAATGTCGCCGGGTTCAGATTGGGTTAAGACAACGTCTGCGGAATCAATTGCCACTTGCGTTCCGGCTCCAATGGCGACTCCGACATCAGCCAATGCGAGTGACGGCGCATCATTCACACCATCTCCAACCATAATAACCGTCTTACCTTCAGACTGTAGACTTTTAATTAAATCATATTTGTCTTGCGGTGACTGGTTTGCACGGTAATCAATACCTAAAGTTTCTGCGACACCTTTGGCGGCATTTTCATTATCACCTGTTGCCATAATTGGCGTAATGCCTTTGTCTTTGAGAATTCTCATCAGTTCTTTACTCGTTTCTTTAAGCTCGTCACCTAGAGACACTGCGCCCAATGCTTCGCCATCTTTAGTTAAAATACTAATCGTTGCACCAGGTAAAATTTCAATTTCAATCGACTTTCCATACACTTTTTGACTCACTAATTTATACTCTGTATCTTGATAAGTTCCCACAACTCCTTCACCAGAAACGACTTCTGTTGATGTGAAGTCAACGGGGTTTACATTTTCCTCAGAGGCATATTCGATAATTGATTGAGCGATGGGGTGACTTGACCCGCCTTCAATTCCAGCCATGATAGCTAATAGCTCATCTTCGTTATAGTCACTTGATAATGAATCAATCGCTAATACTTTAAATTCACCAGTAGTCAGCGTTCCTGTTTTATCGAGGATCATCGTGTCTGATTTTGTTGTTAATTCATAAACTTCACGGTCTTTCACAAGTAGTCCGCGTTTAGCACCTAAACTAGTACTTCGTGAAATCACAAGTGGAATCGCTAATCCTAGAGCATGCGGACAAGCAATAACAAGCGTGGTTACCGTATAAGAAATCGATGTTTGTAAATCAGCAATTACCCACCAAGCGACGAATGTCACTAATGCCACACCGAGCGCAATATAAAATAACCAACTCGCAACTTGATGTGCTCTGTTCTCTGCTCGAGACGGATTACCTTGAGCTTCTGTGACTAAACTTTGAACTTGAGAGAGGAATGATGAATTTCCAGTTTGGCTGACTTTAATAAATAACGTCCCTTGTCCATTAGTTGATCCTCCGATAGCTGTGTCGCCTTCGGATTTCTCAATCGGTTTAGATTCACCCGTCAGTAGCGCTTCATTCACTCGAGACGTTCCGCGAATGATTTCTCCATCAGCTGGAATGTTTTCGCCTGCTTGAACTCGGACAGTGTCGCCAACCTTTAATTCTGTTACCGGGCGCTGTTCAATCGAATCATCTTGTAAGACAACTTGTGCTTCTTTCGGAAGTAATTTTGCTAAAGAGGCTTGAGCATCTCCGGCATTACCTAAAGCAACCATCTCAATCCAATGTCCAAGCAACATAATAAGGATTAGCGATGCGAATTCGAAGTAAAAATCCATCAGGTACTCGCCCGTCACATAGCGCATAATTACCGCATAGACACTATATAAATACGACACGCCAATCCCTAAAGACACAAGCGCCATCATCCCTGGTGATTTCTCTTTAAACTCACCAACCGCACCTTGAAAGAACGGCTTCCCTCCATAGAAAATAAGGAATGTAGACAGCACGGTAGCTAAAATATCCGAATATGGAAAAGTGTATTGAAATGGAAACGGTATGTCCAAGCCCATCAGTGGAGAAATCCACATAATGATTAACCCAATCGGTAAAGATCTTAAGAAAATTTGTTTAAAATTCCCATGGTGGTGATGATGTCCGTGGCCACCGTGATCCATGTGCTCATCATGGTCGTGATGGTCGTGATGGTCATGCCCTCCGTGGTCATGATGATTGTGATGGTCGTGATGATGTTGTTTATCCTTACTCATTCAATTCCCCTCCTAAATTTACTTGACACTCACATTGGCCAGACACACAGTCGCATGCCACAACGTCCAATGCCGTTTTCTTTTTCTCTTTTAAAATGCTCATTAATTCTTCAATATCACTTTGACTTAAAGGCGCGTTGGTTAACATATCTCCGATTACTTCCCCGGCTTTCTTATTACAAATACGAGCTAACATATCTGAAATAGATTCATCTAAACTGGCTTCTTCTGTCAGTTTAGATGAGTAAATGTATTTGCGTCCCTCTTGTTCGGTATCCAAAGCGCCTTTTTCTACTAAACGGCTGATTAAAGTTTTAATTGTACTAGCTTTCCAGTTCATTTTATCTTCTAAAACTTGGATAATTTCGCGACTTGTCGCCTTGCCTTGAGCCCAGATGACTCGCATAATTTCCCATTCTGCATCGGTAATTTTTAACGTTGGTATTGCTTCTGTCAATAAAATATCTCCTTTCAAACCAAGTTTATGATTACGACTACAATTGTAGTCGTTGTTTAAAGTTTAGTTTACACATGTAACTCGTACAAGTCAACTTATATCCATTACATTTATATAAATTCCTCCGTTTATGATAAGATTAAAATATAACGGCGCTTTCATAAGGAGAGGTTGATAATGAAAAAAGCTTGGCTTGTCTCGTTCATCCGGTTGCCGCTTTTACTTTTGATCATGAGTCTAATGAGTTTGTTGTTAAACATTCCGTTCCCTTTTTCACCCGATATCGCAGTCATATATTTTATGATAGCCAATCTCCTTTCTCTCTATTTAATGACACGACTCCTACATTCAGAAGGTCGTTCGATTTGGGATGTGATTGATTTTCAAAGGGACCGTTTAGGTAAAGATCTCCTATGGGGGCTGCTTTGGATTTTCGTACTCTTTATCCCTTTTGCTGCTGCGGTAAATGGGGTCGCGTTTTTAATTTTTGGAACCGATTATCTTAACCAGTTCGAAGTCATCTTTACGGGTGATTTAGCTAACAATCCATTAACTACACCTGTTTGGCTAAGGTGGGTTGGCGCGATTGTCGCTTTATTCTTTCCATTTATTAATGCGCCGATTGAAGAAATCATGTACCGAGGTTATGCCCAGCCTAAGTTTGCTGAAGGTTTTGGTAAGCCGTGGGCAGGTATTGTCATTCCGTCGATTGGTTTCGGCTTGCAACATTGTATGTTAGCGGCGAGTTGGCAAGGGGCCTTAGTTTATATTGGCGCATTCTTCTTTTGGGGACTTGGTAGTGCTTTGATTTTCCACTATCATCAACGACTATTTCCTATCATTATCGCGCATTTTGTTGTCAATTTAGCCTTTGCTGCGATGCCTCTTGTGCTTTTAATGTTGGATGTTTATTAAATGAAAAGAGAGCTCACGTCATTTGTGAGCTCTCTTATTTTGTTATTCTTCAGCACCTATTTTATTGGTTAACATTTTCAACCAATGAACGATAAATGTAGCCACAGCCGCAAAGCCTAGAATAATTCCCCAAGTCATCAATGTCAGTGGTTCTGTCCCTAAGACATTATTCATAAATGGTAAGTAAACGGCAACCAATTGTAAAGCGACACCTAAAGCCATGGCACCCACTAAAAATTTATTATGGAATAGCGTGCGGTCCAGGCCAAAGGATTTGAATTTACGGACGTTAAAGATATGCATTAATTGAGCGATAGCCATATATGTAAAGGCAGCCGTTTGAGCATATTCTAAGGATACGTCTGTGAAATTATGGAATAGGAAAAATACTCCGAAAGCTCCTAGTCCAATAAATATCCCACTTATAATAATTCGACTTAAGAATTGACGGTTGACCAACCCTTTTTCAGGATCACGTGGCGGGTGATTCATCACATTGTCTTCGGCTTCTTCATAAGCTAAGGCAATGGCCGGTCCGATATCAATTAATAAGTTAAGGAATAAAATATGTAAGGGCTGAATCGGCATTGGTAATAGGAAGATAATTGTGAACAGAATTGATACAATTTCAACCATATTACATGCGAATAAAAATGAGACAAACTTTTTAATATTTTCGAAAATAATTCGACCTTCACGCACGGCATCGACAATGGTTGAGTAACGATCATCCGTTAAAATCATATCAGATGCTTCTTTTGCAACTTCCGTCCCGCGAATTCCCATCGCGACACCGATATCAGCACCGTTCAAGGCAGGCGCATCATTCACACCGTCTCCAGTCATCGCCACAACTTCACCTTCATCTTGTAAAGCTCTAACAATTTGTAATTTATTCTCAGGAGAGACGCGGGCAAAGACGGCCGTTTCTCTAATTCGGTTAATGAAGTCCGATGAATCGTGTACTTGATCAATTTCTTTACCAGTCATGGTGTTTTCCCAATTGTTAATCCCGATTTCTTTTGCAATCACTGACGCTGTTCGAGGGTGGTCACCGGTAATCATTTTCACAGTAATACCAGCCTCTTGCGTTTGTTTGATTGATTCGGCAACATCTTCTCTTGGTGGATCCATAATTCCGAACAAGCCATCAATCGTTAATATCTTACGATTATTATCAAACCAACCTTCGATGTCTTCTGTAATCTCATTGGCTTCATTCTCGTCTTCAACCGTATAGCTGGCTAGGCCGATGACACGGTTCCCTTCTTCAGTTAAAAGCTCGTTCCTCTCTGACCAAAATTCGCTTTCTTCATCATCAATGTCTGTATATTCAGCTACTACATCTAAAGCACCCTTCATAATAAAACGGTAGATATTATCGGGCAGTTTATGGAAAGTAGCCATATATTTCTTCTCAGAATCGAAAGGAATTTCAGCTAGTTGCTCAAATTCAGTCTCTTTTAAAAATTCTGGTGACATACCAATTTTGTGTCCTAAGACAGTTAAAGCCCCATCCGTTGGGTCTCCTTCAATAGTATACTCGCCGTCATTATCCGCCTCTTCATTTTCATCCGTCTCGTCTTGCTTAACTAATTTTGCATCACTGGATAAAAAACCATTAGTAATCAGCTTCAGTAAATCTTGATCGTTGTCATTTAAAGCGTCTGTGTCATGAATATTCTCAGCTTCTACGTCAACAACTTCACCGTTGTATTTCACAGTACCTTTAGGTTCATAACCGTTTCCAGTAACTTCATATTTTTCATCATTTTTAATAATTAGATGTTCAACCATCATTTGGTTTTCCGTCAGGGTTCCGGTCTTGTCACTAGCAATAATCGACGTTGACCCTAGCGTTTCAACCGCGGATAGGCTTTTGACGAGCGCTTCATGTTCAGCCATCGTCGACATCCCGTTGGATAAGGTAATCGTTTCAACCGCTGGCATAGCTTCTGGAATCGCCGCTACTGCTAGAATAACTGCCACATGTAGCATTTCTGCCGTATCTTGACCGTTAAGAATACCAATTAATAAAACTAATCCTGCTGCAACAAAGGCAACAATAATTAAAGCTTTACCTAATTTGTCTATTTCTTTATCTAGTGGACTTTCTCGGTCTTGATCTTCATCTAACATCTCTGAAATCTGACCTACTTCAGTATTCATACCGATACCCGTCACAACGGCTTCGGCTTTACCGCGGGTTACTGCTGTACCGGAAAAGACCATATTTAATTGGTCACCGAGTGCTTCATCTTCTTCAAACGTTGCGTCAGCATCTTTATCGACCGCTTCAGACTCTCCGGTTAAGGCTGCTTCCATGACCGCAAAGTTATTGGCACTAATTAACCGCCCATCAGCCGCAATCGCATCCCCTTCCCCTAAGATTAGAATATCTCCAGGCACAAGTTCGGTCGAATCGATTTCAATCTCTTCACCGTTACGGCGCACTTTTGCTTTTGTATCCACCATTGATTGGAGGGCTTCAACCGATTTTTGAGCTCCTACCTCAACAAAATACCCTGTAAAGACAGATATAAAAACAGCTAATAAAATCGCTACCGCTTCAACCCAATCGCCCATTATGACTGAAATAACAGCCGCAACACCGAGTAAGTAAACGATAATATTATTCAGATTCTCTAGAAAAATCTCCCATTTAGATTTTGTTTCTGATTCTTCTAATTTATTCTCACCGTGTTCTTCCCGACTTTCTTCGACTTGAGACTCACTCAAACCCTCTTCAACAGAAGTGTCGAATTCCTCAAGCACTTCATCTAGTTTCCTCTTATATATTTCACTCATAGTAAACTCCTCTTGTTTATAAGATTTTTAAAATAGCATCCTTACTTTTTCATATTCTTAATATAACATTTAATTTAAAGCAATTAAATTTATTTGCCTTGCGAGACTACATTAAATAAGCTTGATATTACACTATTTTAAATAAATATTTCGATATAATTACACTTAAATTTAGTTGACAATAAGCTCATATTTTATACTAAAAAAAAGAACTGCCTCTCTAGACAATTCTCTAATAAATTTGCTTACCATTCTTCATGAAAGTTCTCGACGGCTTCTTTGTAGCGTTTGATGATTCGGTCTTTTTGCTTTAATAGCACTTTCAACCCACCTAGGAGTTCTTGGGAAGTTTCGACCATATCCAAGTCTTCTTGTTGTTGCATGATTGCTTCATCAACGAGTTCATGAGGCACTTCGGCTTTTATTTCATTGAATACAGAAATAATCTGGTGCTTTAGACGTTCTTTCCGTTCAGGTTCCGCTGCTTTTATTTGCGGCACATGTTCTTTAACAAAACGGAAATCTAGTCTCCGCGTCATCTTCCCGTCTAAGACTCGGACATATTCCTTTTGAAAAGGGGTGATCCCAGGCGTTTGTCCGTGAATTTGGTACCAGCCGTCATACATCGCCCAAACGCCGGGCTCAATTTCGGGTTGGAATTCTCGGCTAAGGATAAAGGTCGGATCGTCGCCCGTAATTTCTGCTACCCACCGTTTTTCATCGGCGGCTGAAGGTTGTAATTGTAAATATTGTGGTTTCAGTGTCGACATTCCTTTCCTACTCAACTTACTTATGTGCGAATTTGCCAATTGAATGTGGCTTTGAGTGGGTCTCTTTGTGTCACTTCCATACTAACCATTGACCCTTTTCGCATCCGGCGGGACTCACCAGTGAATTCATATACCCACTCACTTAAAGTCGGTTCATGTCCAAAGACGAGTAACGTCGCATCATCTTGAACGGTTTTTAATGCTTCTAAAAACTTTTCTATCTCTCCAGTATAGATAATTTCATGAATCCTTGGTTTCTCAAGCTTTAATTTATCAGTGGCGAGTGCGGCAGTTTCTTGTGCTCGGTTAGCCGGACTTGACCAGCTGACAAAGTTCCGTTCTTTCAGTGGCCCGAGTTTTTCTTCGAGTTCGGGTAGTAGTTTTGCGTATTTTTCCTTCCCTTTATCAGTCAGGTGGCGGTCGATGTCAACGAGTCCTTCCCTGCGCTCTTCAGCTTTCGCGTGGCGAATGAATATCAGCTCCATGATTCTCTCTCCTTTTAACTATGCTTAAAAATTATCTCGCGCTGTTCTTAATTCAATAAAAGTTTCTAAGTTTTCAGCTTGTAGGAACAAGTTAATGTCTTTTTCTATTCCAATTGTCGAAGGTAAAGTCGGTTGATCTTTTGCTCTTTGTGCTTGTACTTCTTCTAAAGCTTTTGCAAATGACGGATCTGTTGGATCTGTCTCGTGAGCAAAACGTAAATTCGTTTCTGTATATTCGTGCGCTGCATAGACTTTGACCTCATTTGGTAGAGCTTTAAAGGTTTGAAGCGCATCATACTGAGCTTGATAATCCCCGGTGAATACACGTCCGCAACCGCCTGAGAACAATGCGTCCCCACAGAATAAGTCATCTCCCATTAAGTAACTGATGTGCCCTTCGGTATGACCACCGCTTTTAAACACTTTAAAGGTTTGGTTCAATAATTCAAACTCATCGCCATCTTTGACAGTAACTTGGTTGAGACTGGCAGTTTCTTTCGGTCCATAAACAGGTGTCTCTGGGTATTTTGCTAAGACATCTTTAACCCCACCAATATGGTCATCGTGTTTATGCGTTAGGATGATCGCAGCTAAGTCCAATGCTTCTTTGTCAAAATAATCTAAAACACCCGCTGACTCACCAGGATCGACAATAATTCCATCAGTTCCATTATCTATGACCCAAATATAGTTGTCAGAAAAGGCTTTTACTGGATTAATATTCATATCACTCACTCCTCTTTGCTTATATTTATCTTTATTCTAATCTTAGCAAAGTTTACAGAACTTTTCTTGTGATACTACTTGTGGGAGTTGGGAAAATGCAGACTTGAGACAAATGGCGGGGTGGTTTGGCTTGAGTTAGATGAACTTGAGACAAACGGAGTTGTCATTCGGCTTGAGTTGGGTGAACTCGAGACAAACGGGATTCTCATTTGGCTTGAGTTGAATGAACTTGAGACAAACGAGATTCTCAATCGTCTTGAGCTAGGTGAACTCGAGACAAACGGAGTTGTCATTTGGCTTGAGTTGGGTGAACTTGAGACAAACGGGATTGTCATTTGGCTTGAGTTGAGCGATTTCTTGCCACACGCATTCGCGATTGTACTCTAGCCGCCAACCAAATCCATTCCAATACAAAAAGGAAGGGCTTTATGCCCTTCCCCTAAAAATTTAGTAATGTCATTCCGTTTGGTACTATATATCTGAATAAACGAGTGTGTTGCGTGTCGTTTTTCTGTGTGTTAATTTATACTTTTCTTGCATCGGAACCACATTACTTTCTGCGTATTGGTCACTACCTGTTGAAATGCAAATTTCTTCACACTTGCACATCTAAACTTAAATACACACCACTGTCATTTATATACATCTACTAGACTTCGCTATTTCTTTACACAGTTACCTCTAGCATTATGGTAAACAACAGATAGTCCTGATACGCTGAGTAGCACTTTCACTGCTACTCCGAACCTTTAAGACGGTTCTGTCGTAAAGAGTGAAACGCCAATCTTTACTTACAGTTGCATCTCTCTCTTTACTAACTACATAGTACCATGTAAGCGTTTGCTTGTCAAGCGTTTCATTCATCTTTTTTCACTTTTTCTTTATAAATTATTGATTCAATCTCTTCGTCCAAAAGAACCTGACGAATCAGGTTAAATGCACTCCAAACAGAGTATTCACGGTTCTGATTACGCTTGTATCCAAAGTGGAATTTCTTCGCAAAAGTAGACTTCTCTTTAACCGCCACACCAATCCAGACAGTTCCCGGTATCTCACCCTCTAGTGAACTTGGCCCTGCCGCTCCCGTTAAGGACACAGCGAGATCTGCCCCAAACGCTTCAAGTGCCTTTTCAGCCATCTCAAATGCACACTCTGCACTCACTACACCATGCGTTTCAATGACTTCCTCATCTACACCTAGAACTTCTTTTTTAATGGATTCATCATACGTAACCATCCCTCCATCAAAAAATAGGCCAGCTTCAAATAAGCTCGACAAATCACTTAAAAATGCGCCCCCTGTTAAACTCTCAGCCCCAGTTATTTTAAGCTCCTTCTCTTTTAGTAGCTTTCTTACAATATTAGGTAAATTTTGATCACCGTAGCCAATAATATAAGGAGCAACACTTTTTTCAATCTCACTCTCAGCTTTAGCAATGAGTTGATGAACCTCATCGGCGTCAAGACCTCTCGCAGTAATCTGAACTTCAATCTCTAAACCCGCTGGAAAAATCTCAATAAATGTCGAGTCGTCAGATACCAAAATATCACCGAGATTTCTCTGCGCTTGAGCCATTGTTAAACCAAACAGTCGGACTAGCTTTGTTGAGACGACTTGTCCATTCAAAAGATGCTCAATAATAAGTGGCCAGGCTTTCTCGGTAAACATGGGTTTTAATTCATCAGTTGGTCCTGGTAGTAAGATATACGTATGGGTATCAGATTGATAAAACATTCCCAAAGCGAGACCTGTGACATTCACTAACGGAATCGAATCAAGTAAAGTTAGCGCTTGAAGTTGGTTATTTTTTGGCATGATTAAGTCTGAATTTTTATGGTAAGTAATAATTCGGTTTTGTGTGTCATCATCTAAGACCAGTGGTTTATCGAGATGCTCTGATAGTGTTGTTTTGACGATATCGTCCTCATCAGGACCTAAGCCACCTGTAAACACGAGTACATCTGCTTGTTGCTCTGCTTTCTCAATGGTTTCCAATAGCTTTTCTTTAGAATTATCAATCATAACTGCTTGAGTCACATTAATACCTACAGAAGTCAACTTACGAGCAATAAAAGCTGCATTTTTATTCTCAACTAAGCCTTTTAACAAACTTGAACCGACTGATATAATCTCTGCTTTCATTCAATCAACCTCCCAGATTTTTTTACTTTTATTATCTTTCAGTTTATCACAACTGTTTAGTGGATAGAAAAACTGTACGAGTGCATTTTGCGAGAATGGTCGCCTAAGTAAATGGATATCATTTGCAGATAAAGCGTATACATAGTAAGCTTATTGTACAATAATAATAAAGATAATAGAAAAATAAGGAGGGAAAATTATGGTACAAGCAAAAGAGAAATTAATCGAAAAAGTAATGGCATGCCAAAAAGCTTGCGAGCACTGTTTTGATAGATGCTTGCAAGAAGAAGACGTAAAAATGATGGCGGAATGTATTCGGACAGACCGAGACTGTGCTGATATATGTGGTATGGTTGTATCTTTCTCACATCGTCAAAGTCCCTTGTTAGATGAGTCGATTGCGTTGTGTATTAAAGCTTGTGATACTTGTGCAAGTGAATGTGAACAACATGATCACGATCACTGTAAAGAATGCGCTAAAGCGTGTCGTGAATGCGAAGCAGCATGTAAAGAATATTTAGCAGTATAATTTATTAGAAGACGAGTATAAGTTCCTAAGGGAGGCTTATACTCATTTTTTGTCTCAACTTTAAAAACAGAATCGTTTCATTTTGTCTTATCTATATTGCTCCGTTATACTTACGATACAAACATCTAAGGAGACTATCGCCATGAAAAAACTCAATTACAAACACATAAATAATCAACAACTCATCGATGTCCGTGGACAACTGGACTATCAAGCTGGACATGGTCCAAAGACGCTGAATCTTAATCCAAGTAATTTCAAAAAGTACGCCTCATCATTTATCGCATCGGATCAAGCTATCATTTTTATTATTAATGAAGAATCAAAAGATTTCATTTACGAGCTTGAATTATTGAGCCAAGAAGTCGGATTTATTGATGTTCAAGGATATATTTTAGCACACGATATTCCGATAGAAAGCAGACAACAAATCAAATCCATCAACGTACATGATTTTCTTGCAGTAGAAGATGACTATATTTTACTTGATCTCAGACATCCTGATGAGATTACACGTCCTGCCCCTGAAGAGAATTTAATTAATATTCCACTTGAAGACTTACCTTCCACCTACCAAAAGTTAGATAAAGACCAGAAGATTTATACACTATGTGGCTCAGGTAATCGCGCAACTGCAGCTGCTTCTTTTCTAGCTAATAAAGGCTATAAACCTGTCGTCATTGAAGGTGGGATGAAAGCCGTTCAACAGGCAGTTTATTAACTTTTTGCAATGTTAGTAAAGTCGGTGTATCCAAAGTTAGTATTTATAGATTTGATTTGTCAAATTAAGCTAGACAAAACTGCTTCATCTAAGTAACTCAAAAATACTTCCAACGGTGTTCGGTAGTGTAAGGATTTCCGTGGAATCGTGTTCCGTTTGTGTGCAATCGATGACAC
>NZ_JBGQQZ010000023.1:0-33404 GCF_045528575.1 Ruoffia sp. FAM 24228 | reverse complement strand
TTTGTGGTTAATGAATAATCGACCTAGGAAATGCTTAGATTACCAAACACCTTTGGAAGTATTTTTACACGAACTCTTATTAATTGAGTAAATAAAAAATTGTCGCATTAATTATTGCAATTCAACAATTAATTATAACTTTTTATATTTTAATATGCTTTAAAGTTCATATAGAAAGCAATACATCAGATGTATTAACACACTTATTTGTTTTTAATTTTCAAAATATTTTACAGCATCTTGAACAACACCCACGCTTACAACTGTTCTTGCTTGGCGAATCGCATTAAATACTGCTTCGTCGTTGGAAGAGCCGTGTGCTTTAATTACTGGAGATTTTACGCCAAGTAAAACTGCCCCACCTTGCTTCGTATCATCTAGATTGTTAAGTGATTCTTTTAATGAGTCTTTAATTAAACCTGCACCAATTTTTGTTTTTAACCCAGAGTTTTTTAGCGTATCAAGTAACAATCCAACAACACTTTTAACAGTTCCTTCCAGAGTTTTTAAGACTGCATTACCTGTAAAGCCATCCGTTATGACGATATCAACTTCTCCAGTTAAGATTGATTTTGCCTCAACATTCCCAATAAAGTTAATATTATCTAATTGCTTCATTAAATCGAAAGCCTCTTTAGTAATTGAATTCCCTTTACCTTCTTCTGTTCCATTGTTTAATAAACCAATACGTGGATTTTCTACATTTAATACATTTTTAGCGTAAAAGTTAGCTAATACTGTAAATTGTTCTAGATTAACAGGTTTCACTTCAGCATTTGCTCCAGCATCCATTAAAATCACTTGAGGTGATTCTTTTGAAACTGTTGGAATAATTGGCATTAATCCTGGACGGTCAATATTCTTAATTCGTCCAACAACTAGTAAACCAGCTGTTAATAAAGCCCCTGTATTACCGGCAGATAATAAAGCATCTGCTTTACCTTCCTTGACATCACGTGCAGCAACAACCATAGACGAATCTTTTTTCCGTCGAATGGCTCTCACGGGTTCATCTTCTCCAGTGACAATCTCAGTTGTGTGAATGACTTTAATACGGTCATCTTTGACTAAGTATTGTTCAATACTTTCACTATCACCATATAAATTAATTTGGATATCGTTGAATGTTTTTATTGCTAAATTAGCGCCATCAACAATGGCTTTTGGTGCATTGTCGCCACCCATAGCATCGATTGCAATTGTAATCATTTTATCCCTCCACTATCTTTTTATTTCTATCTATACTAAATTTTTATTTGCTGGTTTGTCAACCAATTAATGATTGCATTAATTTCCTGATCTTCTAACTCTAAAGGGTGATTCAAATACCATGTAACTTCATCCTTGGCTACTTTGTGGATATGTTGATCTTCGAATAGATTGGCATACTTAAATTGAGGAATCCCGCTTTGGGCTAAGCCTAAGATATCACCCATCCCGCGTATCTTCATATCTTCTTGACTTATAATGAAGCCATCCGATTCTTGTTCCATAATTTCAAGTCGCTTTTTACCTTGTTCAGTTGTCGGCTTACCGATTAAGTAACAATAACTTTGTAGGTTACTACGTCCGACACGCCCTCTTAATTGATGCAACTGAGCTAAGCCAAAGCGTTCAGCTGAATGGATAACTATAATTGTCGCATTAGGTACATCGACTCCGACCTCTACCATCGTTGTTGCAACTAGAATTTGAAGTTCATTTTGTTCATAAGCATTCATCACTTGCTGTTGGTCATCTTTACTCAATTGACCATGTAAAGCTCCTACATTCCACTCTGGAAACTGTACGGATAATTTTTCTTTAATCGCATTTACATTTTCAATTTGTTCTAAATGTTCAGATTGATCAATGATGGGAAGAACATAGTATATTTGATGTCCTTCTTTTAATTCTTCCGCCATTTTATTATAAAGGAAATCAAGATTATCTTCATCGATTAATTTTGTTTCAATTGGTATTCTCCCTTTAGGTAATTGATCAATGGTTGATACTGTCATATCCCCATAGATTGTTTGGGCTAATGAACGTGGAATTGGAGTTGCTGTCATTTGTAAGATGTTTAAAGTTTCTTCTACTTCAACTTTCTCCATCAAAGCATGGCGTTGATCTACTCCAAACCGGTGTTGCTCATCAATAATTGCTATCCCTAATTGCTTATATGTCACAGCGGGTTGAATTAAGGCATGTGTTCCAATGACAATTCGAATTCTTCCACTTTCAAGTCCATCTAAGATGTCTTTCTTCTCTTTAGCTTTCATTGCACTGACTAAAATCTCGCTATGGTAACCCATGTCTTCAAAAATTCGATTAAAATTCACAACGTGTTGTTTAGCTAGGATTTCAGTTGGTACCATTAAGACAGCTTGATAACCAGCTAAAACAGCAGCCATCATGCCTAGAAATGCAACAAGTGTCTTACCACTCCCCACATCCCCTTGAAGCATGCGTCGCATAGGATAAGGCGCTAATAGGTCATAGCAAATCTCATTGACAGCCTTTTTTTGTGCTTCTGTTAATTGATAGGGTAATTGCGTAACGATTTCCTTTAAGTCATGATTATCATACAAGACTCGAATCCCCGTCTCTTTTTGAGATTGTTGCATGGTAGCTTGAAGTCGCCATTGGTATAAGAAAAACTCTTGAAAAATAATTTTTCGCTCAGCTTCTTTAAACTCTCGGGCATCTTTAGGAAAATGCATTTGATATAAAGCTTTATTTAACGGCAGCAATCGGTACTTATGATTAATATTATCAGGAATGACTTCAACTATTGAAGACGAGCTCGCTTCAAAGGCTGACTTTATCGCTTTAATGATTTGAGTCTGTTTTAAGCCTTTTGTCGTTGAATAGACTGGATTAAAATCACCATTATCTTCATTTAATTTAATAATCTTCATACCTAAGAGATTTTGTCGGTCACTTTGCCATTTTCCAAAGATTGCTTTCTCTTGACCGACTTCAACACTCTTTGCTAAATAAGGTTGGTTGAAGAAAGAAACACTAATAATATTATGCTCATCAAGACTCATTCTGAATGTCAATCGACTCTTACGTCCTCCAAAGTAATTTACAACTGCTGGAGTCACTACCGTCCCTTTAAGTGTTACCTTCTCTCCATCAAGAATTGACTCAAGCGGTCGTGCTTGTAAATCTTCATATCGAAAAGGAAAATGAAACATTAAATCTCGAATAGTATTGACACCTATGGAAGCAAATTTGTCCGTCGCAACTGGACCAACGCCATTTAGTTTATTAATTGTTTCATTCCAATTTAATTGATCCATAATTGACTCCTTTTTGTCATGGTTGATATGCAAAAAGGGAAAAGGAACAATATGCCCCTTTCCCCTTTGAATAGATTTATTCTACTGACATAATATACTCGTAAACAGGTTGGTCACCTTGAATCACTTCAAAATCTACCTCAGAGTATGTTGCTTCTAATTGTTCAATGACTTGTTCAACTAAATCTTCTTTTCCGCCTTCTCCAATGAAGATAGTTACAATTTCGCTCTCGTCATTAATCATATTATCTAAAGTATTGTATAAAGCATTCTCTACAAGAGGTTCAGATAAGATAATTTTCCCATCAACGATTCCCATAAATTCATCTTTCAGAATTTCAACGCCGTCTAGGTTTGTATCACGAATAGCATAAGTAATTTGACCAGTTGAAACCATTTCAATGTTTCCACTCATGGCAGCATGATTATCTTCAATCGTTCCTTCTGGATTAAATGCAAAAATGGCACTAATCGCTTCTGGAACAGTTCTTGTTGGTACAACCACTGCAGGTTTTTCAATCACTTCTGCTGCTTGTTCTGCAGCCATGATGATGTTTTTATTATTCGGTAATAGAATAAAACGTTCTGCTGGTATCGACTCCATCGCTTTAACAAAATCTTCTGTTGATGGGTTCATTGTCTGACCACCTGAAAGAACAACATCAATACCGATTGATTTCAGCATTTCAGTCATACCTTCACCTGCTGCAACAGCAATCACTGCATAATCTTTAGGAGCTACTGCAGTTGTCTGTTGTTGAGATAGAGCTTGATTGGCAGTTTCTAGATCACGCACTTGTTCACGCATATTATCTACTTTAATTTTGATTAACTCACCATACTCTTGACCTAATTGCATAATTTCGCCTGGGTCTTCAGTATGGATATGTACCTTCGCTATTTCATCGTCAGATACAACTAATAATGAGTCACCTTTTTCATTTAAGATATTACGGAACTCATCATAATCAAATTCTTTTTCAACGGTTGGACCATTACCGATACGAACCATGATTTCTGTACAATAGCCGAATGTAATATCATCCATTGACATTGGGTGTTCATTTGTTTCTTCGAATACCGCATGAGAATGCGCTTCTGACTTTTTAGAATGATCTTCAGAGATAATGACTTCACCAGTTAAACTTGATAGGAATCCCTCATAAAGGCAAAGTAAACCTTTTCCTCCACTATCCACTACGCCGACCTGTTTCAGAACTGGTAACATGTCAGTCGTTTTCTCAAGTGCAACACCTGCGCCTTTAACGATTGCTCGCATAATTTCAACGATGTCTGTTGTGTTTTTAGCTGCTTGTTCACCAGCTAAAGCCGATTCACGTGCAACTGTTAAGATTGTTCCTTCAACTGGCTTCATAACTGCTTTATATGCAGATTCTACTCCGCCAGCAAATGCTTTAACAAAGTATTCAGCATCAACATTCTCTTGATCTTCAATCGCTTTAGAAAAACCTCTAAAGATTTGTGATAGGATAACGCCTGAATTTCCTCGAGCTCCCATTAATAACCCTTTAGCTAAGGCTGTACTTGCTTCTCCAACGTGTCCTGAAGTATTTTCTTTTAATTTTTCAACACCAGAGATAAATGACATATTCATATTCGTTCCTGTATCTCCATCTGGAACTGGGAATACATTTAGTGAATTGATTAAATCAACGTTCTCTGTTAAACGATCTGCTCCAGCAATAATCATTGATTGAAATTCTGGTGCCGTTAACATAGTAAGTTCCAACTTTCGTCCTCCTTATAACTCATTGACTTTAGAATTTAGTCAACTTTTACTCCTTGAACGTGAACATTTACAAAATCTAGTGTGAATCCTAGTAAACGTTCGACATTATATTTTACTGTTTCTTGAATATTTTGACAGATGACAGATATTTTTGTTCCATAAGATACAAGAATATATACATCCACTGCCACTTTATTACCGTTTTGGGAAAGAACTACACCTTTGGCAAAATTCTCTCTACGTAAAATTTCTATTATATTATCACGAAAGAAACTTTTACTTACCATCCCTACGACACCGTAGTTATCAGTAACCGCTGCACCTACAACTGTTGCGATAACTTCATTACTTAATGTGATTTGTCCATTTGGGGTTGGAATATTTATTGCCATACAATCTCCTCCTATTGTTTATATCTTAGTTATTTTATCATAAACATCGTTATTATTCACTTAAATTGATATTACCAAACTACAACGGTTTGACAAAGGGAATTGTATTATATAAAAAATTCGTTCAAGTTTATGTTCGATTACAAATAAAAAAGCTAACTTGCTCAAAGCAAATTAGCTTATTTAAATAATATAACGAGATTAAACACGTTCAACTTTACCTGATTTTAATGCACGTGCAGAAACCCAAACTTTCTTAGGCTCGCCGTCTACCATAATGCGAACTTTTTGTAAGTTAGCACCAAAAGTACGTTTGTTTGCGTTCAATGCATGAGAACGAGTGTTACCAGATCTAGCTTTACGTCCTGTAAAGTAACATTCTTTAGCCATTAGTATTTCCTCCATTTCTTGCAGGAGCTTTGTCTCTGCTTTTTCATACCGTAATAATTTATCATATTTTTCATTCTTGTGCAAGAATTTTTTCAATATTTTCCATTTATAAAGCGGTTTTGTTTCTAAGAAGTAATATTAGTCTATCCAAGGTTATAAGTCAAGGTAGTTTTTGGATTGCACCCTATTTTTATGCTGTATGAATTAATAACCTTTTTTCTTATTGTACTCATTCTTAGCCAGTGTTCCGTAAGATAAATAACTATCAAGATTTTCTTTAAAAATCGGATAAATCGTATCTCTAAAATGTTCAACATTGCCAGAGATATGTGGCGTAATGACTAAGTTTTGTGTTTGCCATAATTTTGATGATTCTGGAAGTGGTTCCGGCGATGTGACGTCTAAATAAGCTCCCGCTAAAGTCCCTGCTTCCAATTCTTCAATCAGATGTTCATCTTTCACTGATTCACCTCGCCCGATATTCAAGAAGTAAGCAGTATCTTTCATATTAGCAAAGATTTCTTTATCAAAGAATAATTCACTTTCATCTGTTAAAGGCAATGCATTAATAACAAAGTCCATATCTGAAAGGATGTCTTGGCTACTTTCCATCGTGTATGAATGGTCAAAGGTTTGGATTGAACGGCCATTCGAATTCACGCCATATGTTGCCATTTCAAAAAACTTAGCTGTTCGAGCAATCTCTTGCCCAATTGAGCCTGTTCCATAAACTAATACCTTCTTGTCATTTAAAGAGAACATATTTGAAGCAATGCTTTTATCCCATTTACTTTCCAATTGATTTGTCATCGCTGGAATTATTCCTCTAGCAACTCCTAAAATATAACCAAATATATTCTCAGTAATTGGAACAGCATGGACACCACTCATGTTTGAAAGAAAAATATCTTTATCTTTTCTGAGACTTTCTGGAATTGCGTCAACACCTGCGGTATCTTTTTGAATCCATTTAAGTTGTTTTAAATCTGCTATGTTTTCACTTAATTCAGATCCCCAACCATAGACAATCTCAATATTTTTAATGTCTTCGGGTCTAATTTCATCTTTAACTCTTACATCATAGTCTTTAGCTGTTGCTTTGATTTCTTCTAATTGCCAATCTTTTGTAATGGCATAAACTGCAATGATTGGTTTTGACATATTATTCCTCCTACTTTCTTTCATTCACTCTAAGAACTAGAACGAGTCCTTGCTTGAATGATAGTTTCACCGGATGGTATTTATCGATAAACTCATTACTTATGAGTGCACGTGGATAGCCTATATCAGTAGTTCCAAGATTATACACAGCATTTTGGATACTTAATTGCTCTACAGCTGTTAAAGTGATGATGGATAAGTAATCTGGTAACATCTTTTCAGCGCTAATCTCATATTCTCCAGGGAAGAAAAATTGAAAGACATGATTCTTTTCAATAAACTTTATTCTTCCAACACTTTTTTTAAATCTTGGTTGATAAACCATCCAAATATTCGCTAGCATGTGATCCAAGCGGCCTTTCTTCTCTCCGATACCGCCTAGAATTAAACATTCTAACTCTGGAAACTCCTCTTGGACGATTTCTAAAGCTAATTCCATATCTGTATCATCTTTTTGAGCTGGATGTTTGATAATATGTGTCGCATTCTCTTTAATTAATTGGAATTCTTCTTCTGTCACTGAATCAAAATCACCGACAGCATAATCCAAGTAATAGCCAGCTTTAATAAGTTTTAAACTTCCACCATCCACACCAATATAATAAGTTTTGTGATTTTGGACATATTTAGGTATTTCTGAGACTGCTGGTTTTACAGCACCGCCACAGACCACTACATATTCTTTTTCTTTACTTTGCATCTTAACACCTTAGTTTCTTAATGAATCGATTGCTTCCTTGCGGTTATTGTGACTAAATATGTAAGAACCTGCCACTAATACATCTGCTCCTGCTTCTAAGCATTTCTTACTTGTTTCCTCATTAATACCGCCATCCACTTCAATCTCATAATTGTAGTTATTTTCTTCACGGAGTGCTTTTAGTTGCTTGATTTTATTCAAGCTTGATGGAATAAATGTTTGTCCACCAAAACCTGGATTCACTGTCATAGCTAAAACTAGATCGACATCTGCCAATACTGCTTCGATTGCTCCAACCGGCGTACCTGGATTAATTACGACACCCGCTTTCGTGCCAGTTTGTTTGATTTGTTGGATTACACGGTGAATATGTTTTGTTGCTTCAACATGAACAGAAATAATATCTGCGCCTGATTCAGCAACAAGTTCAATATAGCGTTCAGGTTCTTCAATCATTAAATGACAATCAAATGTTTTATCTGTTAGAGGTCGAATAAACTTCATAACCATCGGACCAAAAGACAAGTTTGGTACAAAATTTCCATCCATCATATCGATATGAATATAATCAGCGCCATTTGATACGATATCTACCAAATCGTCGCCTAATTTACTAAAATCTGCACTTAAAATTGATGGTGCAACTTTCATAAATAATCCCCCTACTATTTTTTCTTTTTATAAACAGGTTTTCTTTGCTCAATGCGTTCCATAATTTGTTCATAATTATTATAACGACTTTGAGCTATGACACCCGTTTCAACTTCGCTTTTAACATTACAACCCGGTTCATTTAAATGCAAGCATGACCGGAACTTACACAATTCTCCCGCTCTAGCAATCTCTGGGAAATAAAATCTTAAATCAGCTTTTTCGATATCCGGAAAGTCAATCGCGCTAAAGCCTGGTGTGTCAGCTAAAAATCCATCGTTAAATGGATATAAAGTAACTTCTCTAGTTGTATGTTTCCCTCGGTTTAAAGCTTCACTAATAATCCCTGTTTCAATATTCGCTTCAGGTAATAATAAGTTTAATAGAGTTGACTTTCCAACTCCTGATTGTCCCATTATGACGTATAAGCCTGTATCTATCAACTGTTTAATCTTATCAATATCTGATTCATTATTATTTAAAGTCACAACTGTATAGCCAGCTGGTGCGTAAACTCGATTAATCTCTTCAACTTTTCGGTCAGCTGCTTCTTGACCAACGGCTTCGACTAATAAATCAAACTTTGATAATAAGATAATTGGTTCGATATGATTCGATTCGATAGAGACTAAAAAGTAATCTAATAAATTATATGAGAAATCTGGTTCAACTAATGACGTCACAATCATTGAATAATCTACATTCGAAATACTAGGTCGAACTAACTCATTTTCTCTTGGTAATATTTCAATGAGACGACTCTCTGACTGACTATCTTTTTCATCAACTTCAATGACTACTTCGTCACCTACTAATGGTTTTTCATTTGTGTGTCGGAATAATCCTTTAGGTTTTGTGGCAAAACTTTGATTCTCTGTCCACACGTAATAAAATCCACTAATTGATTGATAAATGACACCTTTTTTCTTTTGCATAAAACCCTCCTTTTAAAAAAAGGTTAAATCCTCCAATACGAAAGATTTAACCTTGAAACAGTTACTGTGGTATTACATTATTACTTTCTTCATACACTTCACCATCTCGCAATATACGATATTGCCCCGTACCATTTGACGATATATATAAAGTTAATTCAATTAATTGTGACTCTGTAATTTCAAATTCTTCAGCGACTTCAGTAATATTATTATACTCATCACCGATAAAAACTTGAATTGTATTTGGTAATGGATTTTCTTGTTCTTCATCATTATCTTCATAAGTTGGTAAGTACTCAATATATACAGGAGTTAAAGCAGAATTGATTTCTTCTTCTTCAGGTCCCATTGAAACAACCACTGAAATCGTATCTCCAGGGTATAATGACGTTCCACTTTCTTGAGACTGACTAATAACTTGTCCTTCTGGGATAAACTCGCTGTACTCATAACCTACATCTACGAGTAATCCATAACCATCCGCAAATGAATGGACCATATCAAGTGATAAATTATAGAAATCTTGCATCGTACTAGATTCTGAATAACTACCCACCGTCATTGTGATGGGTGTTTCACCAGGTACAACACGTGTTCCGGGCTCTAAACTTTGTGCCATAATCGTTCCTGTCTGTGACGCATCATTAGTAAATAGGTCTTGACGTTCAACGATGAAGCCCGCTTCAATTAGCATTTGACGAATTGGTTCATAGCTTTGTCCCACATAATCGCCGATTTGAACTTGTTCTTCCCCACTACTCACGACTAGGTTTACTGATGAGTCTCTTTCAATCCGCTCGCCCATCTCTGGATCCGTTTCGATAACGTTACCTTGAACGACTGTGTCGTGCCAATTATTAATCACATTACCAACTGAAATATTCTCTTCTTCAAGTAATGCAATCGCTTCTGCTTGAGATAAGTTCTCAATATCAGGGACGGTTACATATCTAATCGTTTGATTATATAAAGCATACGCACCGAAAGCCAATAAGATTACTAATAATACAACAGATACTTGTATTAATAGCTTACTAAGTCGTTTCGGTCTTGAAATCGGAGGTAATTCATCATATTGAGGGATTTCCTCTTCTTCTTGAAGATCCTCTTTAACTTCTACACTTGATAACGTTTGACTTGCCGTACTAATTGGTTTAATCGGCGTCATAATTACCGTATCTTCTATATCAGTTTCTGGATCGAAGCGTTTTTCGTTCATTCGATTCACACTTAGACTCGTACTTAGATCATTTAACATTTCTTGAACAGAACTGTAGCGGTGCTCTAATGATTTTGCTGTTGCTCGCATGACCACATTTTCTAAACTTTGTGGGACATAATCTAAATGTTCTTTCACACGAGGAAATTCTTCTTGGAAATGCTTTAAAGCAACCGAAACAGCTGATTCACCATCGTAGGGAACTTCTCCAGTAATTAATTCGTAAAGAACCACACCTAAAGCATAGATATCTGATTTAACCGTTGCACTTCCACCACGCGCTTGTTCTGGAGATAAATAATGTACAGAACCAAGCAATGTATTAGTTTGCGTTAAAGATGTATCCGATAGGACGACTGCGATACCAAAATCAGTAATCTTCACTTCATTGTTCTCAGTAATTAGTATATTTTGTGGCTTAATATCACGGTGAATAATGTTGTGTCTATGTGCGACATCAATGGCTGATAGTATTTGGGACATAATATTAACGGCTAATTCTAAAGACACAGGTGATTTGTCACGGATAAATGTCTTTAAATCATTCCCCTTAACATATTCCATCACTATATATTGCTGACCATCTTCTTCATCAACATCATAAACTTCCACCACATTATGATGCAAGAGTTGACTCGCCGCCATGGCTTCACGTTGGAAACGGCGGATTGCATCTTGATTATCTTGGAAGTCAAAGCGTAATACTTTAACCGCAACATCACGATCTAATATCAAATCTCTGGCTAAATAAACATTTGCCATACCACCTGAGCCAACAAGCTGGTTAATAATGTAGCGTCCAGATAGTTTAGAGTTAATATCTATCATATCGTTTCACCATCCTCTAAGATTAAAGAATGGATGTTTCCAACAACAATAATCGTAATATTGTCTCGTCCGCCAGCTTCATTTGCTGCATCAACTAAAGATACGGCTAAATGATCAAAATCCTCCGTTTGTTGGAAGAAATCAACAATTTCTTCATGACTCACCATATTTGTCAGTCCATCAGAACAAAGCATTAAATGTTCGACTTCATTAATTGGTAACTCCAACAATTCATAGCCGACATCGGGTGTCACGCCAATTGATTGTGTAACAACGTTTCGTTGAGGATGTAAATTTCCTTCTTCTTCAGTAATCTCACCTGATTTAATTAATTCATTAACTAAAGAATGGTCTTCTGTTTTTTGAAATAAATGACCTTCGTTGAATACATAAGCGCGGCTATCCCCAACATGCGCAATTAAGACAAATTCCTTTGTAATTAATGAAACGACTAACGTCGTTCCCATTCCTGCAAGATGTCTCTCTTTTAATGATTCTTCATATAGATAAGTATTTACATCTTCAATAGCTTTTCCAATCCATTGCGATGCTTCTTCTTTTGTTAACTCCTTCGTTAACTGCTTAAATTGCTTTCCTAAATATTTTGTTGTAAGTTCACTCGCGACTTCACCAGCTTGGTGACCGCCGACCCCATCGCATAAGACAAATAGATATTGATTAAAGTCTGATTTAAAATAATCAGCATAATCCTGATTTGACTTACGCTGTTTCCCTACACTTGAATGGAGCGAAATTTGCATTGTTTCACCTCAGTTTTTTTATTGTACTATTTAATACCTTCTGTATCTTTTTTAACTAAACGTGAGATAAAAAAGCCGTCCGTATGGTATTGTTGTGGCCAAACTCGAATATTACCTTCATCGGTAATTAAATCTGATTTAACATTATCTTTCTCAACAGAAATTGGACTTTGTACAAAATTATCGTGAACGTTTAAAAATGACTGAACGATCTCTTCATTCTCTTCATAAGATATTGTACATGTACTATATATTATTTTTCCGCCTGGTTTTAATAATGTTGAAGCATGATTAATTAATTCAGTTTGTATTTGTGCTAATTCTTGTATATCTTCATATGATTTCTCATACTTAATCTCAGGTTTACGTCTCATTAAACCTAAGCCAGAACAAGGTGCATCTAAATAAATTTTATCATATAATTGACCGTTTGTTGGCTGATGTTTTGACGCATCTTCAACATTTAATGTCACTCTTTGTGAAAGTCCTAAACGTTCCATATGTTCATTGACTCGCTTAATTTTTGGCTGTGACAAATCTAAGGCTGTCAGATGTCCTGTTTCTAATAGTGTCGCGATATGAGTCGCTTTTCCACCTGGTGCAGAACAGGCATCCAAAATTTCTTCATCGCCATTAATATGACCTAAAGGTGCTACTAACATTGATGATTCATCTTGAATTGTTAACCAACCTTCTTTAAAAGCAGTTGAATGAATTAGATTACCGTTAACTGAACGAATACCAACGGGTGATATCTCACTTTCTACAGTATCATAACCTTCGCTATAAAGGGACTCCATAACTTCTTTTCTAGACTTCTTACTTGTATTAACACGTGCAGAGATAAATGGAACTTCTTGTAAACTTTCTAATAAGTTCTCAACTTCTTCATGCGTTTGATGTTTTAAAAAATAATCTACAATCCAAGGACTAATACTGTATTTCACACTTAGACGTTTAGTGAAATCTTCAATCGCATCAATATCCAATCGATCCGTTCGAATAAAACGCCGCAAGATTGCATTTACAAAATTTCCTACGCCCCCATGACCATTCACTTTAGCTACTTGAACGGCTTCATTAACTACCGCATGACTCGGAATTCGATCTAAAAATACTAACTGATATACAGAAAGTCTTAGTAATGTGGAAACCCAGTCATCAAGTTGCTTACCTGATACAAAAGGTGCCAAGTAGTAATCGATCGTTAATTTGTTTTGGATAACTCCGTATACAATTTGGACAACTAATCGATTATCCCTTTCATCTAAAGGTGTATTTTGTAAAAATTCGTCTATCACTACATTTGAAAATTCATTTTGATTTTCAATTTTATCGAGTAGAACGAGTGAGTGCCAACGTAAATTTTTATTTAATTGTTTTTTACTTCGTTGCTTAATTTTCAAAACTCGTTCCTCCTAACGTTATTTATTTTCGAACACGCTATCTATTATATCCTCTGGCTTATTCCCATTCAACCATTGTTCAATTGAAAGTCGTTTTTTTCCACTTTCTTGCCATTCACTAATCCCGTAAAATGTATTATCTCCACATTGAACAATTAGTTTGTTGTCTTCAATTGCAAGAACTTCACCAATTTCGCCGGGTTCACCATTATAATCTACAGGTTCGCCTGCCCAAATTTTAACACGATTATTATCCAACATTGTATACGTCGATGGGAATGGTCTAAATGCACGGATATGATTATCTACTTCTTGAGCCGTTAAATCCCAAGAAATTCGTTCTTGTTCTTTAGAAATTGTTGGAGAGAAGACAACCTCTTCTTCTACTTGTGGTGTTGCTCGGATTTCTCCAGCAAAAACAGCAGGTAAAGTATCTAATAATAATTCTTTGCCAACTACAGCAAGTGTGCCAAATAATTTACCTACATCATCTGTTGCTTTAATTTCAATAGCGCGTTGAGATAGGATATCTCCCGCGTCCATCTTTTTAGTCATATAAATAATTGAAATTCCGGTTTTTTTGTCACCATTCCATAGCGCATAATGAATCGGTGCTCCCCCTCGGTATTTAGGCAGTAGCGAAGCATGGACATTAATTGCACCATATTTTGGTGCTTCAATTAGATCAATGGGTACAAACTGCCCGTACGCTGCTGTTACAATAAGGTCTGCATTTAATGCTTTTAATTCTTCAGCTTCTTGAGACCCTCTGATTTTTTCCGGTTGATAGACTGGGATATCATGTTTTAATGCGAGTTCCTTCACTGGTGTCGGCTTTAATACCTTTTTACGACCTACAGGTCGATCAGGTTGTGTGACTACGCCTACAACCTCCATAGTCGCATCATTTATTAACCCTTCCAAAACTTCAACAGAGAAATCTGGTGTCCCCATAAAAATTATTTTATGCATATACATATCCTTTCTAACTAAAATATTGTGGTTCATGATCAATATTTACATACACACCTTGTGTTGCTTTTTGTTGTGTATTATTCAAAATATCATCTAATTGTCTTTGAATAGTTGTTTTGTCTTTGTATTTTAAAAGTAAATTAAAATAGTAATAATTATTAATTTTCGAAATATTATTCCGATTTGGTCCTATAATATATAACTGTTCTTTTCTTTCGAGTTCAGGATTATATAATTGAGCTTTTAAATCATAAGCCAACTGACTCGCCCTTCCTTGATGCTTACTAGACACTGTCAGTAAGGTAGTAAAGTAATAAGGCGGATAATTAGTCAGATGTCGTCGTTTCATCTCAAAGCGGAAAAAACTTTCATAATCGTGCGTTTTCGCAAATTGGATCACGTAGTGTTCAGGATTATACGTTTGAATCACAACTTCACCGGCTAAGTGCCCACGTCCGGTTCTTCCACTCACTTGAGTTAATAGTTGGAAAGTCCGTTCACTTGCCCTAAAATCAGGTAAATTTAACGCTGTATCAGCATTGATGACTCCTACTAAGGTTACATTCTCAAAATCTAAGCCTTTAGCGATCATTTGCGTTCCTAATAGAATATCCGATTGCCCGCTTGAAAACTCATCTAGTAATTTTTGATGTTGCCCTTTACGGCGAGTTGTATCGTTATCCATTCGCGTAACCTTCGCTTCTGGAAAGATTTCTTCTAAAGTTTCAGCTACCTTTTGTGTTCCTATACCATGAGTACGAATGTGCGGTGATTGACAGCTCGGACATTGCGTTGGTAGGGGCTCATGGTAATCACAATAATGACACTTCATTTGATTATCAAACTTATGATAGGTTAAAGAGATGTCACATCTAGGACATTGCATAATGAAACCACATTCGCGACATAGTAAGTAAGAGGCATAACCACGACGGTTTTGTAATAATACAACTTGTTCTTTCTTATCGAGTCGATCTTGAATCTTCTCAATAAGCTCTGGAGACAATTCATTCGCCGTTTCCCTCAACTCAACTTGGGTCATATCAATAATATCCACAGGTGGCATCGGCATTTGATTGACCCGATTCTCCAGGTGGATTAAGTGATAGTTACCTACTTGAGCTCGTGCACGACTTTCTAAAGACGGTGTCGCACTTCCAAGTATTAAAGGGGCATCATGATACTCACTCCGCCATCTCGCAACATCTCTCGCATGATAACGTGGATTATCAGATTGCTTATAAGTCGTTTCATGTTCTTCATCGATAATGATAATTCCGATATTTTCTAAAGGAGCAAAGATCGATGATCTAGCCCCTACAACGATTTTTGCTTCGCCTTTAATAATCCGTTGCCATTCATCATATTTTTCAGTGATAGATAAACCAGAATGCAATACTGCAATGCCAGTTTGGAAGCGACTTACTACACGTTCCACCATTTGTGGTGTTAAAGAGATTTCTGGTACGAGTAATAAAGCAGATTTGCCTTGTTGTAAGGCTCTGTCCATCAATTGCAAGTAAATCTCTGTCTTCCCACTCCCGGTTACTCCTTCAATTAAATACGTATCCGCTTGTTTATTATCAACGCTTTGACTAATTAAATCATACGCGTTCTGCTGTTCAGCTAGTAACGTTTTTGATGAACTCGCTTGAAATGAAACATCTTTCAATGGATCACGATAAACCACTTCTTTAAATGTCGTAATCCATTCTTTATCGATGGCTGAATTTATAGTCGCATTGGATAGTTCTAATTCTGTCATTAAAGTGTTTTTTTCAATGCTTTCGATAGCTTGATTATTAATGAAGTATTCTAGTATCGCTCGTTGCTTAAAGCTTCTTAGGCTTGTCTTTTCTAAAACATTCATTAGTTGGTCTTTATTTAAGTTTGTTTTAATCATTGTTTTAGTTTTTTGCGTCGTTTGGTTAATAACTTGGTATTCTATAGAAATGATATTTTCTTTTTTTAATTGACTGATTGCATTGGGAGATATTCTTTCTTCCAATACTTTACGGTCAATGCTTGTTTCATTTTGATACCAAGAACCAACTTTTTCGCTAAATTGAATAGGATCATGAATTTGAACGATGGCATCATACTTTGCCTTTAATAAACTCGGCAACATGGCTTGAAGTACTGATATACGAAAGCACTGAAGATACTCAGCTAAATAATCACTCAATTCAATTAATTCTTCATTTAAGAAAACATCATAATCCATAATACTATGAATGGGCTTAAGTTTTCCGTTGAATTCAGTCTCGTCCGTAATATCCACAACAAAGCCTGTTCGTTTCATATTGCCAAAAGGTACTTGAACTCGGCTACCTAGTTTAATCGCAGATTCCCAATCTTTTGGCACTGCATAATCAAAAGAGCGATTTACTTGCTTCGCTGGTATATCAATGACAACTTTCACTATCATTCTTTCCCCTCCTTCTAAATAATTTGTAACATATGACAAAAAACTACTATGAAAGTAGTATAAATTCTTTCATAGTAGCTTCGATTTTATTTTTCTTTGATTTGTAAGTCGCCAGAAACAACTTCTTCTAACGCTCTTCCCACGGGTTTGATTGCTTCGTATGAATCTAACATTTCATGCTTATATAATTGCATTTCATGAGCGCGTTTACTCGCAAGAATAATTAAGCTATATTTTGATGGAATTTTTTCAACTAATTTGTCAACTGATGGATATAACATCATGATGGATTACTCCCCTTTTTGAAAATAATTATGTATTTGTAATTTAATTTGATCAACGACTCTTGAAACTTTTAAATGTTCACTTTGTATTATACCATTTACTTTGTTTACTGCACAATCAACTTCATCATTTACGACAACATAGTCGTAATGTTTCATCATTTCAATTTCTTCGCGTGCTTTTTGCATGCGTTCATAAATGATTTCTTGATTATCAGTCCCACGTCCAGCAATTCTAGACTCTAATTCGTTGAGATTAGGTGGTGCTAAGAATATGAAAATTCCATCAGGCATTCTTTCTCTAACTTTCATTGCGCCTTGAACTTCAATTTCTAAAAACACATCGTAGCCTTTAGACAGATTGTCTTCAATCGCTCTAATTGGTGTACCATAATAATTTCCAACATATTCTGCGTGTTCAAGCAAAGCATCTTCCTCTATTAGCTGTTCGAACTCCTCACGTGAGGTAAAGTAATAATCGACACCATCTACTTCACCTGTTCTCATTTGGCGAGTCGTAGCTGAAACTGAATATACATAGTTATAAATATTATTCTTAAAAATTGCAGCTCTAACAGTACCCTTTCCAACTCCAGATGGACCTGATAATACAATTAATAACCCTCTTGTGTCACTCATATTTACCTCCAAAATAAAACTCTATATGTCTATAACTACTATCATAACATATCTTAATTCTTCTTGAAATAAAATCAAGAAATTTCATGCGTTTCTTTATTGCTCTAACAATGCTTTTAACTGTTCTTGTATGTTTGTCAGTGTATTACTATCTAAAACTTCGTAAGTAACATCATCAATCATTTCAGAATAACCTTCTAACTGTACTGTTTCAACATTCGTAATTATTTGACGATAATCCAAGGCAATGGTCTGAATATCCTTGAATGACAGATTTGTTAGTACATTACCATTTAGACTACTAAGTAGCTTTGGAATGCTCGTAAGTGAATTGATTTGACTAATTTGTGGAACAATCGCACTGACGACTTGTCTTGCTTTATCTTGACTATTTGCTGATTCAATCGCTTCATCAATATCACCAGTGTAAGCTAAGGCCATTTCACCATCCATATTATACGTTTCACCTGCAACGAAGCTATACCCATTTTGATCAAATGTTTCAGTAGCCGTCACGGATACTTCCCCAATCGCATCTATAATATCAGCCAGTCCATTCAAATTCACTGTTAACGTATAATCAATCGGAATCTCTAATAAATCTTGCACAGTATTAACTGTTGTTGATAGACCACCTGTTTGATACGCCTCTCGAATCATTCCTTCAGATTTTTGACCTGCAATCTCAGTCAGTGTATTACTAGGTATATTTGTCATAACCACACTTTCTTCTTCAGGACTTACTGTGGCAACAACCATAATATCAGATTGACCTTCTTCTAAATTATCATTGGCTGATGGTTCAACCCCTAATATTAGCATTGAAAATGGCTCTTTATTTTGAATACGACTCACCACAGGATCTGGTTCATCTTCATCACGTAAATTCACTTGTTCTTCAGGTCTACTTTGTTGAATCACATCTACTGTGTTCACAACGTTATTATAAAAATAAGCCCCCACAGCACCTGCTCCTATAAGCAGAACGATGATGATAATAAAGAAAATCAAACATCCTTTTCTTCTTTTCTTAGGTCTTTCTCGATGGATATTTCGACGAGACATATTATTTTCACTCATAGACTAACCTCTCATTACTCAATTTTGTTTATCTATTGTATTACTTTATATATTTTATTTCAAATTCTTTTGTTTTTAGGATAGTGTTGACAAAGGGAACGTTTGTTCGTATAATATAAATACAAACATCTGTTCGGATAAAGGAGTGACATTCATGGAATTACCTATCAAACCCAATTCTAACCTTGCAAATACTGTTCAGCGCTTCTTCAAACCCTTTTTAAATACTCAAATTAAACAAGATAAACGCTTTATATTGCCTCTATATGAAGTAGAGAAGTTATTACATCAACATTATGTGACGCTTGACCCTGTCGAAATCACATTTGAATATTACAATTCTCAACAAAAGATTGAACAAAAGACAGTTTTAGCTACTGTCGTATCAACTGTTCAACACAATCGTCGCATTGCAATTAGTGAAGTTAATTCAAAGCGATCTTACATATTATCTTTAGAACAAATTCTAACTGCGTCTGCCAACGCTGCTTAGAACTCATAGACCACCAACTGTTTGCACAATCCCCGCAAACAATTGGTGGTCTTGTTCTTTTATATATTTTTTCAAATAAAAAAGTGTTGGCAATTAACATAACCAACACTTCATTTAATTTATTAATCATTTAATAATGATGATGTTTCTTTACGAGATAAATATTTTGTTCGTTTAGGAATAATTAGTTTTGGATTACTACGAGCCATAATTAAGATTACTAAGCCAATAATTAACCAAATCACAACTAAACTTAACCAAAATTCCCAACCATTAATTTGTAGTAAACTAATCTCATTTAATGCTAAAGGTGTTAACCAGAATTTGATAAACATATAACTCGTTGTCGAAAGTAAGGCACCGGTGAATATGTTTAAGTAAGTAGAAGAGTATCGACGGTTATTAAGGGTTTTTTGTGTATATTTTGCGAATAATCCAGCAAAACCAACAGATAATAACGGTAAGACCTCTTCAAAGAGGACTGATAACCCATCCGTAAAACCTTGTCGTGTAAAGCCAACAATCAAGCCTGTCAGTAAAGCAGAAATTATAGCAAGTGGTGAACCATAACGAAGCGCTAACCATATTAAGGGAAGCATCGCTAACCCTGAATAATCACCTGGTATGAATGAACTAATATATTGTGCAGCAACGGCTAAAATTAAGCCTAAAACAATAGCATATAAACTATCCAATAGCATACTTCTTGTACGTTGATTCATTCTATAGCTCCCCCTATTTTTCTTCTTTATTAGGTTGATAATTTGAAGCTTCCATAATAATTGGTAAGACAACCGGACGACGTTGAGTCTCTTTATATAAGTATTTACCGATTTTTTCACGAAGATCCCCTTTTAGTTCACTCCAGTCAAAATTATCACCATTTAAATGTTCTTCTAATATATCTAAGGTCATATCTGAACAAGCTTCAATTAAATCAATACTTGTTTTCATATATACGAAACCTCTAGAAGTAATTTGTGGTCCGACTAAAACGCGCCCTAAACGACGCGAAATTGTAGCTACAACTACAAAGATTCCATCTTCACTTAAGATACGGCGATCACGTAGAACGACATTACCGATATCTCCGACCCCAATACCATCAATAAGGACATTTCCAGCAGGTACTTGGGTAGTCATCGTCATCTTCCCTTTATTGTACTCGATAACATCTCCGATGTACGGTAAGAAAATTTGCTTATCTTCATAGCCTACTTCGTTAGCTAAACGCGCATGCGCGGCTAACATTCTTGATTCACCATTAACAGGGATAACATATTTAGGTTTGATAAAGTTCATCATTAATTTTAAATCTGACTGATTCGCGTGACCAGATGTTTTAAAGTTATCTGTTACAGACTTAACTGTTCCGCCAGCTTTGTAAATCATATCCTTTGTTTTGGCAATGACTGTTTCCATCGCAATTGAAGGTGTTGTAGCTAAATAAACCAAATCACCATCTTTAATATTGATTAATGAATGACGATTTGTCGCCATTAATTGAACATTCTTAATTGGTTCGCCAACGTCACCTGTTTCTAACACGATGACTTCGTTATCAGGCGTGTTATTTAGATCTTTCACTTGTCCGATGATGTCTTTACTTGGAATTTTAATCTGATTTAATTGAATCGCAATATCGACAATTTTGTATAATTGGTCATCTGCTAAGAAAATTGTTCTACCTGAATTTTTAGCAGCATAAAATAATTGCTGAATACGAGAGATATTACTTCCAATTGAAGCAACGATGACACGTCCGTCTTCATTACGGAATACTTCGGTCATATCTGCAGTAATCTTCTTATCACTGACTGATTGAACGGCATTCTCTGCATCCGCAGAATCACTTAGTAAAGCTAAAACACCTGCTTCTCCAATATCCGTTAAACGACCATAATTTGTACTGTATTGTTCAGACGCGCTTGGATCAAATTTAAAGTCTCCTGTATAAACGATTGAACCTTCATCCGTTGAGACAACAATACCAAGAGAACCTGGAATTGTATGTGTGGTTCTGAAGAAACTTACAGTTGCATCTTCAAATTCAATCTCAACATCTTCATCAATCTTGAAGAAGTTCTCAATATGTTGATGCAATCCTTGTGATTTAGCTGAAATCGTTGCTAATTCAATTGTTAATTCAGTTCCGAATACTGGTGCATCAATCTTTTCTAATAGATATGGCAATGCACCCATCGCATCATCATGACCATGTGTCAGGAATATCCCAACGATTTGATCTTTCTTTTCAACTAAGTATGTAAAATCTGGGATGACTGCATCGATACCAAGTAATTCTTCTTCTGGAAAGACTAGTCCGCAATCCAAAACAAAGATTGACTCATTCACTTCTACCACGTAAAGATTTTTACCTTCTTCACGCACCCCACCTAACGGGATTATTTTTATTTTACTCATTTGACACCTCTTTATTTAGTTAGTTTCATTTTGATAATATACTTATCACATTATAGCACAGTTAGGAATAAAATAAAAAATTGCTTCTCCAATATTTCAAATTGATTCGTTATCATAAATCAATACCGCAGTTATTTAGAAAAACCAAAAAGACAAGTTCCCTTTTGTGAAACTTGCCTCTTAATAGTATGTGTTATTCTTTGTCGATTAAAGCTTTACGAGATAGGTTAATCCGTCCTTTATCGTCAATTTCTTGAACGCGAACTTTAACTTTATCATTCAATGCTATAACATCTTCAACTTTCCCTACACGGTGATGCTCTAATTCAGATATATGAACTAAACCATCTTTACCTGGTAAAATCTCAACAAAAGCACCGAATTTCTCAATTCGTTTAACGGTACCTTCGTAAATTTCTCCCGCTTTAACTTCATGTGTTAATTGTTCGATAATTTCTTTAGCACGGTTAATCATTGCTTGATCAGTAGAGGCAATACTTACATTACCTTCATCATCAATATCAATTTTAACGCCTGTTTCATCAATAATCTTATTGATTGTATCTCCACCACGACCGATAACAACTTTAATCTTATCTGGTTTGATTTGAATCATTTCAATCTTAGGAGCGTAAGGGCTTAACTCTGTTCTTGGTTCAGAAATTGTCGAAGTTAATTCTTCTAGAATTGCTAATCGAGCTTGACGTGCTTGAACTAACGCTTCATTTAAAATTTGCTCTGTAATTCCTTCGATTTTAATATCCATTTGTAAAGCAGTGATTCCTTTTTCAGTTCCCGCTACTTTGAAGTCCATATCTCCTAGAGCATCTTCTAGACCTTGGATATCAGTTAGAATTGTATAGTTGTCGCCATCCATAACTAATCCCATTGCGATACCTGCGACTGGTGCTTTAATAGGTACACCTGCGTCCATTAATGCTAATGTTCCAGCACAAATACTTGCTTGTGAAGATGAACCGTTAGATTCTAATACTTCTGATACTAAACGAATCGTATATGGGAATACATCTTCATCTGGAATAATTTGTGCAAGCGCACGTTCACCTAAGGCACCGTGTCCTACTTCACGACGTCCCGCGCTACCCATACGTCCAGTTTCACCTACTGAATATGGTGGGAAGTTATAGTGGTGAATAAAGCGTTTAGACTCTTCAATACCTAAGCCATCAATAATTTGATGCTCTCCTAGAGGTGCTAATGTCGCTACTGTTAATGCTTGAGTTTGTCCACGTGTGAATAAACCAGATCCGTGAGTACGTGGTAATAAGCCTACACGAGAAGCTAATGGACGAATTTGGTCCACTTTACGGCCATCAGGACGGATACGATCCGCTGTAATTAAATGACGCACAACTTCTTTTTCTAGGGCTTGTAATGCAGCGTTAACAGCTGAAAGAACTTCACCTTTTTCTGGGTTTTCAGCATGTAATTCTTCATAATAAGTTACAGCACCTTGCATAACTAGAGCAATCGCATCTTCACGCGCTTTTTTCTCTTCTGTTTTAATTGCTTCAATCATTGCTTCACGATAACGTCCAGAAATTTCTTCCATGATTTCTTCATCATTTTGTACAATCGTTAATTCGAATTTCTCTTTACCGATTTGTTCAATAATATTCGCTTGGAATTCGTTAATTTCTTTAATTGCACGGTGACCAAATAATAATGCTTCAAGCATCTCATCTTCTGGTACTTCTTCCGCACTTGACTCAACCATGTTAATTGCTTGGCTAGTACCTGCAACTGTTAAGTGGATATCAGAGTGGGCGCTTTGTTCAGTCGTTGGGTTAATTACTAATTCTCCCTCTACACGACCAACATTAACACCTGCAATAGGTCCGTTAAACGGAATATCTGATACACCTAGGGCTAATGATGAACCTAACATTGCTGACATTTCTGGTGAGCAATCTTGGTCTACAGATAATACAGTATTGACGATTTGAATTTCGTTTCGTACCCCATCTGGGAACATTGGACGAATTGGGCGGTCAATTAGACGTGCAGTTAATGTCGCATTCTCTGACGGGCGACCTTCACGTTTAATAAATCCACCGGGGATTTTACCTACTGAATATTTTTTCTCTTCGTAGTTCACAGTTAACGGGAAGAAGTTTCCGTCTACAGGTCTACTTGAAGCTACTGCTGTAGATAATACAACGGTATCTCCGTATCTTACTAGGACTGCTCCATTCGCTTGTCGAGCAAATTCGCCAATTTCAACTGACAGTGGGCGTCCACCAATAGTTGTTTCAAAAACATGTTTTTCGAACATGGTATCTCTCCTTTGATTAATAAATTGTGTGTTTTGGAGAACTACTAAACAAATATCAACTCATGACGCGTCTCGTCACAAACTCATACTTGTATAGTAGATCTACCAATATTGATAATTACCAAAACACACACTAATTAGTTTAGCATATTCTCTATATAATTGCGCTCATAAAGGGCAATATATTATGAATATCTACAAAAAAACTTCCATTTCATTACTGAAACGGAAGTTAATATCATATTAACGACGTAATCCTAAACGTTGGATTAATTCGCGGTAACGTGCTACGTCTTTGTTACGTAAGTACGCTAATAAGTTACGACGGTGACCAATTTTTTTCATTAGTCCACGGTATGAATGGAAATCTTTTTTATGTTCGCGGATATGCTCGTTTAATGAGTTAATATCAGCGGTTAACACAGCGATTTGTACTTCTGGAGAACCAGTGTCCCCTTCGTGAGTAGCAAATTCTTTCATGATTTCTGTTTTACGTTCTTTTGTTAAAGCCATCTCATTTCACCTCTTTCTTTTTTATCCCTGATGCCAAGAAAAGCGTTGGTGATTCGCTGAACTGAGCATAGGTACTATATAGTATTCCATGCACTTTTACAATGCTAGATTACCACTTGGTATAATTTACACTATATGGTAAGTGAATGCAAGAATTTTTATTCAATTTCTTCAATTGTTTCCTCTGGTAAATGTTGAAACATCGTTTGAGTGACAATTACAGCAAAGTGTTCCATTCCTTCTGGTGTGTGATGGACTTCATCTTCTGTATACCAGTCAGGATTACCTTGTTGATAGCTATACCAATCAACTTCAAAGGCATTTGTATATTTTTTAGCCGTATCTTTAATTGTGTCATTCACGTTTTGAATGTGCATTACTCGTGAGTTTGTGTTTACAAAGAATACATTCCGCTCTTCTCCCGCAATGGACATCAATTCATCCATTCCTTCTTGATCCAATCCTGCGTTTGTTCCAAGGACCACGACTAAATTCTCTTGAACTTCGCCATCACGTACCATGTCACGTAAGATGTCATTTGCATCCCACAATTGTAAGCTTCCTTGACCATAGATATTTCCATTCCAGAAAATTTCGTCTACTTTCGGTGTAAAGTGTAAAGCGATAGAATCTCCAAAGAAAGTCACTGGCACTTCAGTGGCAAATAATAATTCTTGTGGCGTCAACTCATCGAATACAATTGGATTTAAATCTTCAAATTCATCAAACACTTCTTGGTTCTCAGCAATGAGTTCTTGAAGTTCCGCTGACAATGTTTCTTGTTCAAAATAAATATTTTGTAATGTTTCTACAGGATCTTCAACTTCCAACTCGTTAACGAAGACCGTCTCAAATGTATCATCCACTTGGTCTAAATCTTCATTAACTTGGATAATTGGCAGACTTAATGGATACGTGGTGTTCAATAAGTTAGGTTTCGTCTGAAAAGCTTGATATTCTAATTCGAATAAAGACACACGTTTATTATCTGCTGAATAGATAAGTCCTCGAACAAATAAAACTATTAAGGCGACGTAAGCAATAAAGATGAATAACTTAGGCTGGAGGAATTTTCTCTGATCAATCATATGACCGATATCTTCCGCATCTTCTTTAAAGTTGAGTGAAGAACCAAACCAAATTCTCACGCCCCCGCTTTCAATAACACGGTAAAAAATTTCCCCAACAATTGCTAATGTAATCAGAGATAAGACATTGACTACGGTAATGTTTTCTCCTAATTCACGGTAAAATGCTAAGTAAAAGACAATAATTGGGTAATACCATAGGTAGTATGAATATGACCTTTTACCAATAAGATGCAGTGGTTTTAAACTTAGCCAACTTGTCACTGTCGGTGCCCCTACAGTAATTGAAAATACGAGTAACATACTCAACACATTAAATACTGACATCCACAGTAGATACGTCGCTTCGTTTTGATCCGATTGAGTGAACACAATCCAAATCATTCCCCCTGCAGACAATATTGCTATTAAATTGTATACAAACAGTTTAATTCTAGATTTATAAAATAAATTTAAAATGGTCGGTGTGATGTAAGCTGCAGCTACACCAATTGCAAATGATGCAAAGCGGGTTTCAATACCGTAATAAACACGCGTTGGATCCTCGCCTGGTGTATATAAGAATAAGATGGCTACATGACTTAGCAAAACAATAAAAAGCCAAATAATTCCTTTAGAAGGAATCGATAGTTTTAATCTTTGTAATAGTAAGATGATACCGGTTGCGATTAGAACTGATTGTAAGTGAATCGCATTATACCAAAGATGAGTAAAAGGCGATGCATCTGACATTTGTACAAAATAAGATTGATCCGTCACTATTTGATAAATATTATTTACAAAAAACAACCCAGAAAATATATCACTCTGAATATGTCTTAATTCAGTTGGATATAATATATATAAGCCGACAACGATAAATAATAAGAGCCACAAGAGTGGTATAAAGAGCCTCTCTATCGTATGTAGTAGATACTTTCCGATCGCTTTCCATTGAATTGATGCTTTAACCGGCTGAACTTTCTCAATATTTCTTGCAAAAAAGAACCCTCCAATAACAAGAAATGTATTCACCATGAAAAAACCGCCTGGTATTATGGAAGGGAATAAATGATAAGCAACGACGGCCATAATCGCTAAACCTTTTAAGCCATCAAAACTTTGCACTCTCTTCTGTTGTCGCATTATATTACCTCCTGATTAAGAATGACCTCCATAAATTATTATATAGGAAGCATTATTATTATAAAAGGCCAAATCTACTTTTATCTTAATTAATTCAAATTTTCTCTAATGAGTAAATTATTTTAAAAAAGTCTCAAAACATAAAAAGAACAAAACACTTCAGACTATCATGTAGTCAAAAGTATTTTGTCCTAAATTTAATTATTTTCTTTTAAAGAAAGTCGCTTTAAGTTCCATAACTATATCTCTTAAATCAGCTGCCGCTTCAAAGTTTAAATCTTTAGCGTATTGACGCATCTCCATCTCAAGTCGCTCAAGCTCTTCTTCACGTTGAAGACGAGACAATTGTTTGAATTGAGCTAAGATATTCTCTTCTTGTTCTTCACCTTCAACTTCATGCGTAATTCGAATAAGATCACGAACTTCTTTCTTAATCGTTTTGGGTGTAATGCCATGTTCTTTATTATAAGAGATTTGAATCTCACGACGACGCTCAGTTTCTTCAATAGCTTTTGTCATTGAGTCCGTCATTTTATCTGCATACATAATAACATGCCCATTCTCGTTACGAGCCGCACGCCCAATCGTTTGGATTAATGCACGCTCACCTCGTAAGAACCCTTCCTTATCCGCATCTAAGATGGCGACTAATGACACTTCTGGTACGTCAATCCCCTCTCTTAGTAAGTTAATACCAATAAGGACATCAAAGATCCCTAACCTTAAATCACGAATAATCTCCGTTCTTTCTAAAGTTTTAATATCACTATGTAAGTATTTGACTTTAATATCGACTTCTTTAAGATAGTCCGTTAAGTCTTCAGACATTTTTTTCGTCAAGGTCGTAATAAACACACGTTCATCACGCTCAGTTCGTTTCGTAATTTCTTGAATTAAATCATCAATCTGACCCTTAATTGGTCGGACTTCAACAACTGGATCTAATAAACCAGTTGGACGTATAATTTGCTCAACATATTCGTCATCAGTATGTTCTAATTCATATGGACCTGGTGTAGCTGAAATATAGATGATTTGGTTGACATGCTTTTCAAACTCTTCTAACCTAAGTGGTCTATTGTCTAAAGCACTTGGTAATCTGAAGCCATAATCAATTAATTGTTGCTTCCGAGCTCTGTCCCCATTATACATCCCTCGAATTTGTGGCATCGTCATATGTGACTCATCCACTACAATCAAGAAATCATCTGGGAAGAAGTCAATTAACGTATAAGGTTGCTCTCCAGGCGCACGCCCGTCCATATGTCTTGAATAGTTCTCAATCCCATTACAATACCCCATCTCAAGGAGCATTTCTAAATCATAGGTCGTCCGTTGCTCTAAACGTTGTGCTTCTAAGAGTTTATTCTCAGAACGCAATTCTTCTAATCTCTCTTCTAACTCCGCTTTAATCGTAGTAACAGCTTGTAATGTTTGATCTTGGTCAGCCACGAAGTGAGTTGCGGGATAGATAGGATAATGATCGACGTCATTTTTAATCTCGCCTGTCATTACATCTACTTCGCGAATTCTATCAATTTCGTCACCGAAAAATTCAATTCGAATCACTTCACTATCACGCGAAGCTAAGAACACTTCAACCACATCTCCACGGACTCTAAAAGTTCCCCGCTGAAAGTCAATGTCATTTCTAACAAACTGCATGTCAATTAGCTGACGCAATACTTCTTCGCGCGATACTTCTTGCCCTTTTCTAATTGATAAAACTTGATTACGATACATCTCTGGATCCACTAACCCGTAAATACAAGAAACTGATGCGACAACAATAACATCTCGCCGCTCCAATAATGCGGATGAAGCGGAATGTCGTAGCTTATCAATTTCATCATTGACCATTGCTTCTTTTTCAATATATGAATCCGATGATGGAACATAAGCCTCAGGTTGATAGTAATCATAGTAAGACACAAAGTATTCGATTGAATTCTCTGGGAAAAACTCTAATAATTCACTATACAGTTGACCTGCTAAAGTTTTATTATGAGCTAAAACTAAAGTAGGTTTATTTACTTCTTTAATTACATTGGCAATCGTAAACGTCTTTCCTGTACCAGTTGCACCTAATAGCACTTGTTCTTTTTCACCATTATTTAATCCATTAACTAACTCTTTAATTGCTTGAGGTTGATCACCGTTTGGCTCATACTGAGATATTAATTTAAATTTATCCATTTACTGCCTCCTCATTAACCGAACATTTATTCGCTTAAACCATAATACTCTATAATGATATAAAATTCTACTTCTTTGTTTCAATATGTTTATATAAGTGTTTAAGCAATCTTCTCTTATAATTTCAGTTTAAAACAAACAAAAAAAGATTGCATCACTCTTCTATTTTATTGTATAATAATTTTTGTTGACTAAGTTAGCAAATGCTTATATACTAGACAAATGAAATCAGTAAGAAAGAGGTGACACCAATGGCAAACTCTAAATCAGCTATTAAACGTGCTCGTCAATCAAGTGTAAAAGAACAACGTAATACTGCACAAGTTTCGAAAATGCGTTCATTAATCAAAGATTTTCGTAATGCAGTAGAAACTGGTGAAGGTGACGTGAATGAATTATTCGCTAAAGCTTCTAAACAAATTGACCGTACTGCAGGTAAAGGATTAATCCACGCAAACAAAGCAGCACGTAACAAATCTACATTAGCAAACTTAATGAATAAATAATTAAGATACTTTATCTTGATTACAAAAAAACGAAAATGAACTTTAAAAAGTTCATTTTCGTTTTTTTTTATAAAGAAGTTAACTTTGATAATAAGATATAAAAGTGAGTCTCTTTATCCCCGACACCTGTCTTCATTCTAAAATCTACTTCTGCCATCTCAACATAAAAATTAAGTAATTCTGATAATTGCAAGGATCTTCCTGATGTTAGTGCAAGCTTCACTCGATATGGATGAATGCCTAACTGTTTCGCAATGTCGGCTTGATTCATTCCTTGTCTACCCAAAATCATTGACTGGACAATCACTCTAAATTGAGAAACCATTAATGCGTGTAAAGCAATTGGTTCATGACGCATTAATAATAAGTCTTGGTAAATTTGAATGGCTTGTATAATATTTTTATTCGCTACGGCATTGGTTAATTGGAATACGTCTGATTCAAGCGTACGTGGAACAAGTGATTGGACAGAATCGAGTGTGATTCTACCTTCAGTTTGTCCAAATATTTCCAGTTTATTCACTTCTGTCATTGCATTAGTTAGTTGATAGTTTACCCTAATTAACAATTCCTCAACAGCCTCACGTGTAAATGAAATATCTAAATTATTAATATAAGATTGAACATACCGCCCTACTTGACCTTCATCGAGCTCTGATATATCGACCATTTTCGTTTGTTTATTAAAACTTTTAGTCAGTTTCTTTCGCTTATCTAAGGATGGATTTTCAACATTAAAGATTAAAATAGTTGCTTGGTTCGGATTTTCTAAATAACCCAGTAATCGTTTTTGTTCAGAATCACTTAATTTATTCTTACTTTGTGAATTTAAAAACGTTGCATTCGACACAACGAGCACTCGATAATCAGAGAAAAAAGAAAACATCTCTGCTTCATCCAAAACGTCATTCATCGTCACTTCTTGTAAGTCAATTCGTGAGATATCTAAAACATCGATCCCGCCTAATTGTTGAAATAAGCCTTCCATAAACTGGTTTTTGAGGTAATTCTCAGATCCGACAACCGTATAGATTGGATCAATTTGTTTCTTATTGATTTGTTGCATGACTTGTTGGAACTCCATCTTTTCCCTCCTTCATATAAAATAAAACGAACATCACCAAAGTTTAATACATCAAGGTAATATCCGTTTTATTATCATAATCTTTTACTTTTGAATTTTTACTACCCAGTTATTTGCCGTATCTGAAGAATTAAGTAAAGATGGTGTATCTTCTGCTTTCTCATTACGTTCAATAAGTTTTCCTTGAATAGGTGATGGTATTTCAATCGCAGCTTTAGAAGCTTCAACATTAATAATTGTATCATCAACATCAATGTTTCCTAATGAAGCGATATTTGCATATGAAATATCTCCTGCTTCATCTTGCAATTCAGGCGTTAAACCAATCGTTACAATATTCTCTTCTTCAGTCATCCATAAATTCTTATTTAATAATTCCAATATTAATCACCCTTCTAAATTTAATAACTAAAATCATCTTCCATACCAAACATATAGCTTCGGTGATGATATTTCATTGATAGAACTAAACCAATCCCAATCATGTTTCCTAGTAAAGCCGAACCACCTTGAGAAACAAATGGCAGTGGAACCCCCGTGATTGGTAATAAACCAATCGCCATTCCGATATTCTCTAGAACGTGGAATAAAATCATTGATATAACACCTGCAGCAATATATGAATAAAACTCATTACGTGTTTTAAAGCAGATTTGTACGATTTGATAAATTAAAATGAAATAAACAAAGAGTAAAACTGAGCTTCCTAAGAATCCGAAGTTTTCAGCGATAGTCGTAAAGATAAAGTCAGATTCACGAACCGGTACGGTAACTTGTGAAACCCCAAAGCCTTTACCACTCAATTGACCCGATCCAACAGCTTTAATACTTTGAGCTAACTGATACCCACTCCCTTGTGTGTTTTCAAAGGGTCGTAACCAGTCTAAGATACGGTTAATTTGATATTCTTGAACAAGATTATTATCTATTAGAAATTCCGGGAATTTCTCAACGACAATAATAATTCCTCCCGCAACAACAATAACGGTTGTTGCAATTGGTGCAAGAATTTTCCAGCTGATTCCTGACATGAGAATAATTCCAGCAGTAATCGACATGATAACTAAGTTTGTTCCTAAGTCGTTTTGTAACTGAATTAAAATCATCGGTGGTGCAGCGAACATCAATATTTTTCCTAATTGCATAAAGTCTGATTTTATCGTACGGTTAGGGTATTTATTATTATGCTCAGTGACAACACGTGCCATAAATACTATATAAGCAGGTTTGAAAAGCTCTGAAGGTTGAACCGATAGCGAACCGATTCTTAACCAACTTGTCGCCCCTGTATCGGCTAATTCTCTATCATAGAAGAACAGTACTAATAATAATAGTAGTAAACCGAATCCGTATAAATAATTGGAAAGCTTCCAATATTGTTCACTATCTAATTGCATCGCCGCAATAACAGCAATCGTACCTACCCCATACCATAAGGCGTGGAATAAAGTTGGAACGAGGTCTCCCCCTTCAATGAGTGTTGTTGTTGAGTATACACTTAACAATCCGATGATTGCTAAGACCATAACATTTAAGATAATGCCGTAATCGATGCGGTTCTCATTATCTCGACGTATTTGTCTAATAGATGTCATTCATTTCACCTTTCTTTATTACTTGTTTGTAAAATTCTTATATATCTTATTGGTCAATTCAAACTGATTTGAATTTGCTTGTCTAAAGTTATCACTATATGAGACAAATGATTGGTACTTACTAGTTTCTTCAACCAATTGCCAATAACTTTTCTCTTTAAAATCATGATAAAAGACATTGATGTAAGCTCCTATGGAAATAACCATCGCATTTAAATATAACCAAATGATCGCAACCATGAATACTCCAATCGTGCCCCCACCAACATTACCTCCAGCAAATCTCATATAAACATTGAATAACTGAGATACTAAGATAAAGCCTAGTAAGGCAAATACTGTACCAGGTATTGCATATTTGATCGGCCATTTAACATTTGGCATAAATTGGTAAATTCCAATTAATAGAATAAAAATACCTAGCAAACCTAAAATCCAGCCCTGATTCACAAAAAAATCCAATAAGAAAAATTGAATACCAAATACTTCCTGAATATAGTCAATAATTGTCTCGCCGAATACAAGTGCAAATGTAAACGTAACCAACGCAATGACGATGAGTAAAGTAAATACATATGCAAATAATCGTGCGATAAAAAAGTTTTTTCTAGGTACAGTTTTATATATTGTATTTAGAACACGTTGCATGGTATTAAATACATTCGAAGCTGGCCATAATGAAATGATTAAACTTAGCGAGAACAAACCTGAACTTGTACCTGTTAAGTAAGTCTCCAATAAGGGAATAATCGCTACCTCGACTTCATCTGGTAATGCTAATTGAATTGTGTCAATAATTTGTGCTTCTGAAAAAGGAAGTATAGCAATAATATTTGATAATGCAAGCATTAACGGCACTAACGCCCAAATAACATAAAATGATAATTCAGCAGCATAACTTCCAAAAGCCAACTGTTGATTATTAATTTGGAACGTCTTCATTAGCTTATTAAATACCGAAGGTTGATCCATCTCTATCAGACCTTTCAATTCATTTTTATAACTACATAAGATTATCACATATTATATCATTTTGCACTTTAAGAATCTGTAATAATCTAGACTTTTTCCTGAACAATTCATACTTTTCGTTGAAACATGTGCCAACTGCCTAACGGCAGCTTAAATTTACTTTTTCATTTTCACCTGTTAAGTGATGAAAAAAGAACCCCATTCTGATATTGTAAAGGTGTCT
>NZ_JBGQQZ010000022.1:0-34062 GCF_045528575.1 Ruoffia sp. FAM 24228 | reverse complement strand
GGTGAATTAACCATATCAGAAAGGGGGTCTTTTTTCATCACCTAATGGGTGATGAAGCAGATTACTTTAAAGACTATTAAATCAATGTTAGGAAAGACTATTAGTAAAACTATGAATTATTCAGGATTTTATAAGTCTTATAAGTATTTTTTGATCATTTTTTACTAACAACTTGACACTTCTCTTGATATACGACACACTGAAGAAAACTAAATATTATGAGGTAGTAATATGAATACTCTTAAACGTTTTGCATTAAAATTATTATCATCGCCAACGATTAATATGCATGAATCATACAAATTCGTACGGCAATTACAAAAGGTTTTTGTCACCCCTTCTAAATCCCGCTTTCAGTATTTGGATCAGAAGATTTATTCTGCAGATCAAAGTCATGAAATTCCGATTCGCATTTTTCGTCCAAAAAAATTGATGAGTAGTGACATTATATTATTCTTTCATGGTGGGGGCTGGGTTTTAGGAAATATAGATACCTATACAAAAGATTGTCGTCGTTTGGCTGATCAAATGGGGCGGATTGTCTTAGCGGTTGATTATTTAAAAGCACCTGAGAATCCTTACCCTGCTGGTTTCGAAGACTGTTATCACGTCGCTCAACTACTTTTATCACGTCCGGATTTAACGGGAATTAAAGGCGCGCGTAATATTATTATTGTTGGAAACTCAGCTGGAGGAAATTTAGCTGCTGTCGTTTCTTTACGCTTACGTAATGAAGGAAAACCTTTACCAAGTAAACAAATTTTAATTAATCCTGTGACGTATTGGCGCCACGATGAAGCGTCTCCTTTTAAAAGTGTTGAGGAGAATGGCTATGACTATGGACTCACAGCAAAGAAAATGCAGGAATATATGGAAATGTATGAACCGGACGAGGTCAAAAGACAGAATCCGTACATCGCACCGTTAATGACTGAGGATTTTAGTAATCAACCGGACACTTTAGTTATCTCATCTGAATTTGACCCTTTACGTGATGAAGGTGAAGTTTATGGCTTCATGTTGTTAGAAGCTGGGAACCAAGTGGAAATTATGCGTGCAAAAGATACTGTTCATAATTTTCTTTTTGCCCCATTAAATGAAGGTATTATTGATACAACTTATTTGTTAATCAAAGATTATTTAGAGAATCACTTGAGAAGGAGTGACATACGTGGAGAATCAGAAAGTTAATGAGCGTAAAAATTGGGTTCGCCTAGATAACGCATCAAATATCTTCTTAGCAGCGATGTCTAACCGTGATAGTAAAGTGTTTCGAATTAGTGCTGAAGTCACTGATACAGTGGACCCTGACTTGCTACAACAAGCTTTGAATAAAGTCTTTGAGCAAAATTTACTTTATCACAGTGTTTTGCGGCGCGGTTTCTTTTGGTATTACTTGGAAGAAAGTGATTTGAAGCCCAAAGTAGAGCCAGATACGAACACACCCTGTCGTCCTTTGTATTTTTTCGATCGGCGTAATTTATTATTTCGTGTCATGTACTGGAAGAAGCGCGTGAGTCTTGAGGTCTTTCACGTCTTATCTGACGGAACGGGAGCGATGTGGTTCTTTCAAGATTTAATTACCGAGTACTTGAGTTTAAAACATCCTGATTTAAAAGATGAAGACGTTGAAGTTTCGACTTATATTCATGACCAATCGAGTGAAGACAGTTTCGAGCGCCATTTTAGACGAAAGGATCAATTGAACTTTTCGAAAGCTGCCCAATCAGCTTTACGGGGAGTTACAACGGTCGGTGCTAAGGCAAAAAACTTCTTATTCCCTGCGGTTGAAAAGGAACCCAAACCGAGTCGAAAAGTCTATCACTACAAAGGAACTTACACGTCAGATTACCGTCCGCGCGTCGTTGAATTGGAAATGCCAGTCAAAGATATTTTGAAAAAAGCGAAAGCGATGAATGTTTCTTTAACAGTTTATCTGACTGCAGTTTTTATGGAATCGATTCGTAAAGCCGAACCGAATTTCCAAGGGGATGAGACGATGGCCGTTTCTGTGCCAGTGAATTTGCGTCAGTTCTTCCCTTCTGATTCCGCGCGAAATTTCTTTGCGGTGACACGGTTGGAATATAAATATAAGAAGAATGGTGACAATTCTTTAAAAGCAATTTCTCAGGAATTAAAAAATCAGCTAGATCCGCAACTAGAGAAAGATTCTTTAGAAAGTTGGCTTAGTCAGCTAATTCAATATGAGTACCATCCTTTAAGTCGGATTATTTTACGACCGATTAAAGATTTGGCTTTAAAATTTGCTAATTACATGAATAATCGTAAGCTCACTTTTGCGATTTCCAATCTTGGTCTAGTTAGTTTCCCTTATTTAGTTGATCAAATGATTCATCAAGTTTATTTCCATACGATTGCGGTTCGTCCGCAGTTTTGCGCAATTAGTCATAATGATGTATTGACGATAACTTTTACGTCCCCATTTATTGAAACGGATATTTACCGTCATTATGTTAGGTTCTTAAGTGACGAGAATATTCCGGTGACGATGACGGTAAACAAAGTGACTGAGGAAGAGTTGGGAGGTCGTTATGATGCGTAAGTGTCCAGAATGCCACGTGAGCGTGAAAGGTGATTGGGATAAATGCCCTCTTTGTGAGGCGCCTCTTGATAGTAATATTCCAGTCACATCCAGTTCAATGCCAGATGTGCCCTTGCAATTTAATCGTCGTTTCATTACTCAATTTTTGATGGCTTTCTCTTTAATTGTTGTGGCAGTTATTCTTGGGATTGGCTTACTCTATCACGGTCGCATCCAATTATTTCAAGGGGCAGCCTTTGGAATAATTACAATGTGGTTGGCAGTGCTGACCTTGATTCGCAAGCGTCGTAACATTGCCAAAAGCTTACTTTATTTATTAATCATCTTGTCCCTCATGTGCGTTTACTTAGATTACACTATTGGTTGGTCAGCTTGGTCGCTAACTTATGCAGTTCCTATCATATGTAGCTCGACTTTAATTAGTATGATCATCACCGCAATAATGACCCGCATGAAACCAGGTGATTATGTTCTATACTGGGCTGCCGTAGCTATCTTAAGTTTAGTGCCAATGATATTCCTTTTAATCGGTTGGATTCAATTTCAAACCCCTTCCTTGATTTCCTTTGGCTTTGGTTTAATTGTGTTGATTTATATGCTAGTGACAAAAGGCCAAGTGATTTGGGGAGAGATCAAGAAACGAACATTTATATAAAATGCGATTGGCATCGACTTCGGTCGGTGCTATTTGTTTGGATTGGAGTTGAGAATTTAATTGGACTTGTCACTCTATGACAGGGGAAATTAAACAACTAACAGGACTTGTCACTATATGACAAGGGAAATTAAACGGCTAACGGGACGGGTCACATAATGACAGGGGAAATTAAACGACAAACGGGACGGGTCACATAATGACACGGGATATTGAACGCCTAACTGGACAGGTCACACAATGACAAGGGATATTGAACGCCTAACTGGACAGGTCACACAATGACAAGGGAAATTGGACAGCTAACTGGACACGTCATCACATGACAAGGGAAATTGAACGGCTAACGGGACGGGTCACATAATGACAGGGGAAATTAAACGACTAACGGGACGGGTCACATAATGACACGGGATATTGGACGGCTAACGGGACAGGTCACCGAATGACAGGAGAAATTAAATCCCCGCACCCCACTACCAGCACAAAAAAAACGCCAATCACCGAAGTGGTTGGCGCTGTTCAATCTATATTATGGTTGTGACACTCTTAAGTAAGTGCCGATATAGATTAAGTCTGATGTTAAGTTATTCCATGCTTTTAATTGATTGACTGAAGTTCCGTAGCGGTAAGCTAAGTTAAATAATGTGTCGCCGGGCTGTACTCGGTGAACGGTTCCTTGTGATGGCGGTTGATTATCGCCACCTCTAATATTTAAGCGCATGCCGATGGCTAAGAAATCAGATGACAGATTGTTCCATGACTTCAATTGGTTAACCGTTACGCCGTAACGATTCGCAATGCTCCATAATGTATCCCCTGATCTGACTGTATAAGTTAATCCTTCAGATGGAGGTGGTGTTGTACCTTGATCAGATACAACAAGTCGCATGCCAATGTATAAGAAATCAGATGATAGATTGTTCCATGATTTAATCTGATTCACTGTTACACCATAAGTGTTAGCGATACGCCATAAAGTATCTCCAGCTCTTACTGTATATACTGAGCCTGTTGGCGGTGGTGTTTCAGCGTCTGTGACGATTTTTAATTGTTGCCCAATTTGTAATAAATCAGTTGTTAAATGGTTCCATAATCTTAATTCGTTAGCTGTTACGCCGTAGTCGTTTGCGATTTTGTTGAGGTATTCGCCTGGTCTAACCGTATGAGTAATCACTGTGCCTGTACTGTAGTCTGCGTCTGCTTGGGCCATGACGGTTCCAACGCTCGTGTTCATTGCGCCAGCAAGTGTCAATATTGCTAAAGGAACCATTAATAATTTTACTTTTCTCATCGTTCCCACCTCTTTCAATTTCAAACTTAAGTGCTCTCTTTCTCTAAATTAACCTTACCAATAAAACGGTTACATATCAACTCCATAGCCTTTTTTACACAGTTTTATAACACAAAATTCACACATTAGAAAAAGCATCCTAAATCAATAGGATGCTTCGTTTAAAATCTATTCAATATTTTCCCAGCGTTCTTTTAATTTATAAGCGACGCGTTTAGGTTGGCATTGACATGTGAATACACCTTTTCTATTTCCGTTCACTCGCATCAGACCTTCAACAGTTTGGAAATCAGCAAAGTTCCAAATTTGCTCACTTTGAACCATGTCATAATCAGCAAACACGCGGTGATACATATCTAAGTACCCATCCCTGTATTGCTCTGTCCCATCACAGATGGTAGTTTTGATTCACCGATGTAATTATCTGTACCATATTCAGTAAAAATCATTGGTTTATTTAAATCGAGTTCTACCCAAGCGTCCATCTCATCACGGAATAGTCGTTCAGCACCTTCAAAGTCTGATTCACCTTTAACATACCAACCGTAATAACGGTTCATACATAGGGAATCAGCATGGTGATAACTTTTACAAGCATCTGGAGTTGAATACATAATTAAGGCAAATATACGTGGACGTTGTTGCGGACCATATTTGTGAGCTGCTTCAAATAATGGTCCGAAATATTCATTCGCTGCTTCTGTTGTTGTGCTTGGCTCATTCAGTAAGCTCCATGCAAAGACACTTGGGTGATTTTTATCACGTAAAATCTGTCATGAATATCTTCAATATGGTTCTTTTGCAATTCATCTAGATTTGGATGAGCTTCAAAGAAGTCAATATCTGTACCTTGAGAAGCTGCTAAGAAGTTTACGATACTTTCTAAGAAACCAACAGCTGCTACTTCGTCAATAATCAAGAAACCTTCACGGTCAGCCATTTGATAAACTTCTTCAGCATAAGGATAGTGTGAAGTTCTGAATGAATTCGCTCCAGACCATTTCATTAATTCGAAATCGCGCTTATTCATTGGGTAGCTAAAGCCACGTCCGATAATGTCTGCATCTTCGTGCTTACCATAACCTTTTAGATACGTTTCTTCTCCATTAATTAATATCTTCTCGCCTTGAATTTCAACAGTTCTAATTCCAATAGCTTGTTCATACTCGTCAATGATTGCATCGCTGTCTTGAACTTTAATGACAAAACGATATAAGTAGCTGTCTAAAACTTTCCACAATGTAGGATCGTTGACAGTTAATTTTCCTTCACTGCCACTCGCTTCAGTCACTAATTGGTCATCTTAATCATAAAGTTCAACACTGATTTGACCTGCTGCATTATCTGAAGTCGTTATTTTATAGTCGATAAATGCTTGATTGTCAGCCAATTCATACGTCAGGTCAAAGTCTAAGATGCGCGTCTTAGGAACAGTAACTAAATGAACACTTCTTTGAAGTCCCGCATAGTTAAAAAAATCAAAGAATGGTTTCGTAATGCGGCGTCCACTAACAAGTGTTTCAGTGACCCCTGCTGGAAGCGTCGTTCTTGAAAGAATGTTATTCATCTTAACGACTACTATATTTTTCGCATTGAACTTCACTGCTTTGGAAACATTGAGTTCAAATGGTAAGAAACCGCCTCGGTGTTCCCCAACACTCACTCCATTAACAAAGACTTCTGCATGATGCGTGGCGCTCCCAAAGCGCAATAGGATATCTGAATCTGCCTCTTCTTTGGCATAAAATTCTGTTTGATACCAGAAAGTCCCTGTGTAGTCGCGTGATTCTTTGTCTGTAAAAAAATCATTGAAACTTGCTGGAACAGGCATATCAATCGTTTCTGATTAACCGTCCTTCCATCCTTGTTGGTCCCCTTCATCTTGCGGGTCAAATTTGAATTGCCATAAACCGTCTAAACTTTCTCTATGGCGCTTAATGTTATTAATTGGATATAATAGTGATTTTTGCATCATATACTTCCTTTCTAAATTTAATAACTTACACTATGATTATATCAAAACCATGACTTTACTCAATTATAAAAACTCTTTAACAGATTTATATACTCTATTCTCTTCACTATGAAATATTGAATCTAAACCACGTTTGTGCTATTATAAATCTTGTACTTTAATTTAAGGAAAACACGCGATCGTGGCGGAATGGCAGACGCGCTAGCTTGAGGGGCTAGTGTCCTTAAGGATGTGTGGGTTCAAATCCCATCGATCGCATCATAAACTCAGTATATAAAAGAAACACGGTGACTTCGTTAGAAGCAACCGTGTTTTTTTGTCTTTACTCTTTATTAAAAATTCTCTTTAACCCAATGCGGCCTTTTTGACGGTCTAAAGAAATCACTTCAACTTCAATAATATCTCCGACAGAAACGGCATCAGACGGATGTTTGATGAATTTTTTAGAGAGTTTGGAGATGTGTACTAAACCATCTTGTTTTACTCCAATATCAACGAAAGCACCAAAGTCGACCACGTTACGCACGACTCCTTGCAGTTGCATCCCCTCATCCAAATCTTCCATTGATAAGACGTCCGCACGAAGGACTGGCGCATCTTGCCCGTCACGTACATCTGCTGTTGGATGCATTAACCCATCTAAAATATCTGAGATAGATTCTTCACCTAAGTCGTATTGGGTTGCTAAGTCACTGGCTTTGAGTGATTTTAGTGTTTCAATCGCCTCTTCAGAACCAATATCATTTACGTTAACATTTGCCTGATTTAAAATATCTAAAGCCACTTTATAACTTTCCGGGTGAATACTCGTTTGGTCTAATGGATTTTCCCCGCCTAAGATACGCATGAAACCTACCGCTTGTTCATAAGTTTTAGGACCTAAACGTTTGACATCTTTAATTTGTTCACGACTTGAGAAGTGACCTATTTCGTCACGAAGTGCAATCACATTCTTAGCTGTGGCTGCAGTCAAGCCTGAAACGTGCTCCAATAATTGGATACTAGCAGTATTCAAATCGACTCCAACCTGGTTAACGGTAATGTTGACCACAAAGTCTAATTGTTGCGTTAAATCTTTTTGACTCACATCATGTTGGTATTGACCTACTCCCATAGATTTAGGATCAATTTTAATTAATTCAGCAATCGGATCTTGTAAACGACGAGCAATTGATACCGCACTACGTTCTTCAACTTGGAAGTCCGGGAACTCTTTACGGGCAATGGCACTGGCACTGTATACCGAAGCACCCGCTTCATTAATCACGATAAATTGTGTGTCCAAGTTATGTTCTTTAATTAGATTTGAAACAAATTGTTCAGACTCACGACTAGCTGTCCCATTACCGATCGCAATGATATCCACATCGTGTTTACGGATAAATTCTAATAACTCGCCTTTAGCTGCTTGACGTTTAGGGCCTGCTGCAGGTTTATGTGGATAAATAACACCTTTATCCAATACTCGACCTGTTTCATTGATGATAGCTAATTTACACCCCGTACGGTATGCGGGGTCAAAGCCCATGACAACACGTCCTTTTAAAGGTGGTTGTAGTAAGAGGTTACGTAAGTTCTCACCGAAGACTTTAATCGCTTGTTGACTGGCCTCTTCCGTTGCTTCACTCCGCATCTCACGTTCAATGGCTGGTCCAATGAAGCGTTTATAAGCGTCTTCAACAGCCAATTGAACTAACTCTTTCTTGTCTTCATTTAACTCTTTAGGAATGAATCGATTCGACATATATTTAATAACTGGTTCAGTATCAACTTGAATTTTCACTGTGATGACGCCTTCTTTTTCTGCACGATTAATTGCAAGCGTACGGTGAGACATCAATGCCGTTAACGATTCGCTAAATTCATAATATTGTTGATACACTTTATTCTCATCTTTGTCTTCATCTTTAAGTGTAGTTGCGATTTTAGCATTATAGCGCGTGTATTTACGAATAAATTCACGGAACTGTGCGTTATCAGACACTTCTTGAGCTAAGATTTCATGTGCACCTGCTAACGCATCTTGTGCGGTTGGCACTTCATCGTTGATATATTTTTCTGCTTCTGCTTCTGGAATTGCATCCGTTGCTTCAACTGATAATAACCACTCGGCTAATGGTTCTAGGCCATTTTCCTTCGCTGTCATCGCTTTTGTACGGCGACTTTGTTTGAACGGACGGTAAATATCTTCGACTTGTTGTAAGGTTGAAGATTTCATAACATTTCGTTCAATCTCATCGGTTAATTTTTCTTGTTCAGCAATTAAGCGAACGACTTCTTCTTTTCGCTCGCCCAATTGTTTCGCATAAGTATATTTTTGTTCGATATCGTGAATTTGAACTTCATCCAGTGATCCAGTTACTTCTTTACGGTAACGCGCAATAAATGGAATCGTATTCCCTTCACTTAATAAATTCAGTACCGCTTGGATTTGCTTGGAACTAATTTTTGTTTCTTGATTAATTTGTTTAATTAAATCTGCTGTATCAATAACTGTTGCCATTAAAAATCTCCTATCTTAATACTACGACATCCTTCACTTCTTCTCGATCAATGCGTAAAGCAATTAAGCTTCCGCCATAAACATTCCCACCATCGATACCCCATTTGCCATCACGTTGCCAAGGTTCGACGGATTCATGCAATGTTTGAACAGGTGTATGGCCGAAGATGATGTTGCGACCGGTCGTATTTTTTTCATAATGAAACCCTTCTCGAATCCATAAGAAATCATGCAAAGAAGTGTAACGCCAATCTGATTTAGTAAAGTCTACTCCTGCATGGACAATAATATGATTACCAAAAGTTGTGTAATAAACTAAACTTTCCAGCCATTCTATCAACCACGGTTCTTTCTCAAGGAGCTTCTCCACTACTTCCTCCGGTGCTTGTGCTTCAACGTCTTCGATTTGGATTTGTAGTAATTGGGAAATTGTTGTTGCACCACCATTTTTCTTATAAAGTTTCCATTCTTTTCGTGGTTCAAGTAAGTAATTCAAGAAAAGTTGTTCATGATTGCCTCGTAAAAGGATTGCATTATGCTCTTTTTGTAAAATTCTTACGATCTTTAACACAGAGTCCGAATTGGGTCCGCGATCAATATAATCGCCGACTAATATTAGTTGCTCTTCATCCCGGCGCCAATGAGATAACATGACCTCTAACGAATGATACATGCCATGGATATCGCCGATTACAAAAGCTTTTTCTTTTGTCATACTAAGTCACCTTCTTCCTACATATAATAGATTATATCATAATTGCCAACGAGTATATAATGAGCTACATATGTTGTGAATATTATTTTAGATGGGTTTTTATCAAAAACACGAACGTTCATCTCTGAATATATACGAATCGTTTGTTTCGGTCTAGGCATTTCAGAAGTCCGTTGTTATACTTACTAGCGTAATAAACATCTTTTAGGAGGAAGAAAATGAACGCTTTAAATCGTTTTTTTAAGTTGGAAGAACACAACACAACCGTTTCTACAGAAATTGTTGCGGGAATTACAACTTTCTTAGCAATGTCTTACATTATATTTGTAAACCCTAGTATCTTAGCATTATCTGGCATGCCTTCTCAGGCAGTGTTTCTAGCGACATTATTTGCATCAGCTATCTCGACATTATTTATTGGATTATTTGCAAATGTCCCTTATGCACTTGCACCGGGTATGGGTCTGAATGCATTCTTTACATATACAGTTGTCTTTGCTTTAGGCTTTACTTGGCAAGAAGCTTTATCCATGGTATTCATCTGTGGGATAATTAACGTATTAATCACAGTAACTAAAGTTCGTAAGATGTTAATCCTTGCGATCCCAGAATTTTTACAACATGCAATCTCAGCCGGTATCGGAGTATTTATTGGTTACCTTGGTATTAAAAATGCTGGTTTGTTACAGTTCACTTCAGATGCATCAAATATCGTCTCTGTGAATGGTCAAGCGGGCGGGACTGAAATTAACGGTGTCGTTGAATCAGTTGTCACAAGTGGTGGAATTTTACCTGAGTTAGTTGACTTAACTCAACCAACGGTTCTTGTTGTTATTATTGGATTATTCATTACAATTGCTTTAATGATTTTAAATGTTCAAGGTGCAATTTTAATTGGTATTATTGCGACAACTTTATTAGCGATGGTATTTGGCTTAGTTGATCTATCAACGATTGATTTCTCTGAAAATACTTTAGCGGATGCTTTTGTTGAATTGAAAGATACTTTCTTAGTCATCTTTTCATCAGCCGGCTTACCTTCCCTATTCTCTAATCTGTCAAAACTACCAGTCGTTATTATGACAATCTTTGCATTCAGTTTGGCGGATGTCTTCGATACAATTGGTACATTCATTGGAACAGGTCGTCGTACAGGAATCTTTACAGATAAAGATATTCAAGAATTAGAAGATTCAACAGGAATTACTTCAAAAATGGACCGCGCATTATTCGCCGATTCAATTGGTACTGTCTTTGGTGCGATGTTTGGTACTTCTAATACAACGACTTTCGTTGAGTCAGCTGCAGGTATCGGAGCTGGAGGTCGTACAGGATTAACTTCAGTTTCAACCGCTATATGCTTTATCTTAGCAGCATTTTTAGCACCAGTTATAAGTATTGTTCCGACAGCAGCAACGGCACCAGCTTTAATTATTGTTGGTATCTTAATGGTTTCAAGTTTTGCTGATATTGAATGGTCTGATTTCTCAGTCGCTGTTCCAGCCTTCTTCACTTCTGTCTTCATGGGACTGGCATATTCAATTTCTAATGGGATTGCAGCAGGTTTCATTACATATGGACTTGTAAAGATTGTTAAAGGCGAAGCGAAAGAGGTTCACCCTATCTTATGGATTTCAATGGGTCTATTCATCCTAAACTTTATCGTTATGGCGTCATTCTAATTGAATTACCCTTCTATATACTTTACCTCTGTAGAGCATTTAACCGTGCTTTACAGGGGTATTTTAGTTTTAAAAAATAATCTTGACACACAAAAAACTCCGGACACAGACTTTCTCTGTTCCGGAGTTTAATATTATTACTTTACGTAGTTTTTAGAGTTTGTAATTGCGACTAACCATGACGCACCGCCAACAACTCCTAAGATTGTCATTACGATCCTAGCCGTATTGCAACCACCACTTACATCCACAATCCCTGCAACTGCTGATGAAACAATCGCCATGCCTAATTGTTGAGCTGATTGACCATAACCATAGGCATTAGAATACTCTTTTGTTGGGAAGATTGAATTTGAGAAATACTGTAACTTACAAGTCCGATAATAGACGATATAATACCCATTAAATAAGTCTTATTAAAATGTGAACCTGATAAATTTTTTGAAACGATAGATGAAACAAAAATCCCAATTCCTAGAACAATCACATTATTAATTGCTAAGGCACTGTTACTGATTCCCAATTCTATTGCAACTGATGTTTGGAATATATTGGTTAGAATCGCAATGACAATCCAGCAGCTGTAGAACATTTTCTCGTTTTTTAATTCATCATACGATTTTTTTACAATCATAGCAGAAAACCCCTAATTCAGAACACTTTTTTCACATTTTTTATAAAAAAGCCATCATTATGGCTTTTATGTAATTTATTTGCTATCAAGTTACATCAGTGTTTATTTATAAATTGGTGATATAAGTCTGATATCTATCGGCGCATGATAGATAAAGGTAGCTGTCTGGGACACCTATAATATGCTTAATTTGAAGAATACCGTTAATTTAAATTAGCTGTAACTAATAAGGATTCCTTTTGTAACTTAAGACAAATGTGAGTGCCGTTTGGCTTGAGCTAGGTCAACTAAAGACAAATGGCGTTACTGTTTGGCTTGAGTTAGGTCAACTAAAGACAAATGGACTTGCCGTTTGGCTTGAGCTAGGTCAACTAAAGACAAATGGCGTTACCGTTTGGCTTGAGTTACCTCAACTAAAGACGAATGGACTTACCGTTTGGCTTGAGTTAGCCCATCTAAAGACGAATGGCGTTACCGTTTGGCTTGAGTTAGGTCAACTAAAGACAAATGGACTTGCCGTTTGGCTTGAGCTAGGTCAACTAAAGACAAATGGCGTTACCGTTTGGCTTGAGTTACCTCAACTAAAGACGAATGGACTTATCGTTTGGCTTGAGTTAGCCCATCTAAAGACGAATGGAGTTGTCATTTGTCGCTAGTTTAATCTGAATCACACAAATACCTAAGATTCACAATCCTAAAGGCAAAAAACACCCACTAAAGTTTCAGTGGGTGTATTTGTTATCTATTCTATTGTTGTGGAAAGTAGATTACTCTACTTCAAGATGTCCTTTAACTAAGTCTTCGATTCCTTGCATTTCAGCTTGAACGTCAGCGTCGTTAATCATAATATTTTCTAAAGCTAATTCGATTTCACTGAATACTTCTGAAGATCCTACATAAGGAACTTGTGATTGACCGTAGTCTAACTCTGCTGATGCTGCTTCTACAAGTGGGTTTTCAGCTAAGTAGTCTTGCCATAAGTCAGAATCTAATCCTGCTTGAGTGATTGGTAAGTAACCAGTTCCAATTGCCCATTTAGCTGTATTTTCACCTTCTAATAAGTAAGCTAAGAATGCAGCTGCACCAGCGCGTTCTTCTTCTGAAGCTGATTCAAATAAGCCTAAATCATTACCAGCGAATAAAGTTAAGTTTTCACCATCGTTGAATACTGGAATTTCAGCTGTAGTCATGTTAATTCCATTTTCTTCAATTCCTGGTAATACGTGTGCTAAACCAGCTGAAGATCCGATGTATAATGCACTTGCACCTTGTGAGAATGGACCTGACATGAATCCGTCTTCTCCAGCTTGACGTGCATGTCCATTAGTAATTAAATCTTTAATGAATTGTACAGGTTCAGTGGCAGTTTCTGAAGCAATTTCAACTTCTGTTAAATCATCAGAAATCCAAGTTGCACCATTTTGACGAGCCATTGTTTCAACTTCCATTGAGATAGAGTTTTCTAATCCCATTGCTTCTTCTTCTAAACCAGCTTCGTCAAGAGCTTCACCTAAAGCTTGAACTTCAGCCCAAGTTGTTGGAATTTCAGCTTCAACTTCGTCTAATAAATCTTGGTTAACAAACATTAAACGAACTGATTTTGAGAATGGCATTGCATAGATTCCATCATCATAAGTAACACCAGTCATGAACCCTTCAAAGATTCCGTCTTTTAACTCGTCCGTCCAACCATTTTCTTCTGTTAAGTAAGCGTCTAATGGCGTTAATAAACCTTGATCACGGTAATCAGGTGTATTTGAGTTTGTTAATTGAGACATTGTTGGTAAGTCACCAGACACACCAGATGCCATAATACTTTGTTGTAAAGTACTGTAGTCACCTTGGTTTTGTTCAACAACAACATATTGGTCTTGTGAACCGTTGAATCCTTCAACTAATTCAGTGATCATGTCTTGGTGAGGACCGTTCATTGCGTGCCAGAAAGTAATTTCTACTGGCTCTTCTTGTGCTTGGGCAGTGAATGGTGCAAATGCAATTATTGATACTGATGCCGCTAAAGCAGCAACTGATAATTTAAATTTCTTCATTAAATAATTCCCTCCTGAGGATATATTGACTAACCTTTTAGTCCAGAGTTTGAGATACCTTGAATAATGTAACGTTGCAACAATAGATAGATGATAACCATAGGAACAATAACAATCGTTGAGGCAGCCATTAATAACTCAAATTTCGTACCCGCTTCTGTTGTAAATGCTTGAAGTCCGACAGGTAATGTACGTAGACTAGTATCATTTGTAACAATCAGTGGCCACATGAATGAGTTCCAGCTTCCGATAACCTTCAATATCATCACCGCGACAATCGATGATTGAGATAGTGGTACCATCATTTCCCAAAGGAAACGCCAGTCACTACTTCCATCCACTTTCGCAGAATAATATAAAGCATCTGGGATCGATTCAAACGACTGCTTTAGAGTAAAGATCGAGAATACACTCGCTAACCATGGAATGATTAATGCCCAATAAGTATTAATTAAATCCCAATTTGCTAAAGTAACAAAGTTCGGGATGGTCATCAATTCACCTGGGACCATCATCGTAGCTAACAATATTATAAATATTAAATCTTTACCCCAAAATTTAAGTTTAGCAAAGGCAAAAGCTGCCAATATGCTAGTAAATAATTCACCCGCAGTGGAAGCCACCGTGACAATCACACTGTTTACGAAATAACGAGCGAACGGCGCTGCTTCGAGCGCTTCTTCATAGTTTGAAAACAACCAATTGCTTGGTAAAAGGGCCGGTGGAATCGCAATCGCTTCACCAGCTGATTTCAAACTGGTTGACACCATCCAGAAGAATGGTAACACCATCAAGATACCGCCTAGAAAAAGCACTAAATAAATTGAAAATAATTGTAAGAATTTTTTCATGCTTACCCACCCCGCTTCTCAAAATACCGATTACCAAGGTATTGAATGATTGTTATCACAAGTACAATTAAGAATAAGACAATTCCAGATGCCGCAGCGACACCATAATCGAACTGTTCATAGAATTTTCTAAATAGATAATAAACAACAGTCGTTGCTGAGCCTGCCGGTCCAGGTCGTCCATTGAATAAAGCAAAGACTTCATCAAACACTTTGAATGAATTAATCGTTCCAACAACTGACAGCAAGAATAATGTCGGTCTTAAGAGTGGAATAGTAATGTTTGTAAATCTTGCCCAAACTCCTGCCCCATCAACTTTAGCAGCGCGATAATAATTATCACTAATATTATTTAAACCAACTAATAGAAGCAGGATGTTAAAACCTAACCCCTTCCAAATCGCCATGATAATAACGGCTATCATCGCGTTATCAGGATCTCCTAGCCAGTTGATGGCACCAACACCAAAGAGTCCTAAGATATAGTTAATTAAGCCATATCTAGAGTGGTAAAGCCAACTCCAAACTACTGAAATTGCAACCGTACTCGTTACAAAAGGTAAGAAGTAAACAGAACGGAAGAAGCCTTGGAATTTAGGAATTGAATTCAGTAATACAGCTACAAACAAAGATATAGTAATCGATGCAGGTACTACACCAATAACATAAATCGCTGTGTTCTTTAAAGCTTTGAAGAACTCAGGGTCAGTGAGTAACTCTTGATAATTATCCATCCCACGAGCATTAATCTCACCCGAAAAGATATTAAAGTCTGTATAAAAACTCATATCAATCGATTTAAAGATTGGATAAATCGTAAAAATACCAATAAAAATAATGGCTGGTGCTAAATAAAGTAAAGAGACTAAAGTACTTTTTACTGTTGCCTTCTTATTCATCTTTATCCCTGCTTTCCAGGCGATTCCCTTCTATGTCGAAGTATAAAGTGTTTGCTTCATCGGCATTAAAGTAAATTGTATCGCCAACATTTAAGCCTTCAGTATCGACATCCGAAACAATGAATTTCTCACTGTCATTATTTAAATGAACTGTGATGTCTTTACCTACACGTTCGATACGTTCAACTGTTGCACTTAATAAGTGTGATTCCTCATTAGCTACAACTAGATGTTCTGGACGAACTCCAAAGTGGAACCAGTCTTTATTATAGAATGAGTGTTCTTTATTGATAGAACGCGATTCTTTTGTAAAAATATTAATAATTGGCGACCCAATAAATTTCGCAATAAATAAGTTTTTAGGGTCTTCATATAAAGTAACAGGATCTGTCATTTGTTGAATTTCCCCATCGTCTAGGACCATAACATGGTCTGCAATACTTAAAGCTTCTTCTTGGTCGTGGGTTACAAACACGGTTGTAACACCCGTTTCTTTTTGAATACGGCGAATTTCTTCACGCATTTCAATACGTAAACGCGCATCCAAGTTACTTAATGGCTCATCCATTAATAGAATTGACGGTGATTTCGCTAAGGCACGACTAATCGCTACCCTTTGTTGTTGTCCACCGGATAATTGACGTGGGTATTTATCTAGTTGATCGCCGATCTTAGTTAACTCCGCCATTTCAGTGGCGATGCGACGGCGTTCCTTTTTACTCACTTTGGCCATTTTTAAAGGGAACATAATATTCTCTAAGACGGTTAAATGTGGATAAAGCGCATAGTTTTGGAATACTAAACCCACACCCCGTTTAACTGGGTCTAAATTCGTTACTTCTTTATCATCAAAGAAGATTTTTCCTTCCGTTGCATCTAACAAACCAGATATGAGATACAATGTTGTTGATTTCCCACTACCACTTGGGCCTAAAAATGAAATTAATTCGCTACTAGGTAGAGTGAAATTAATACGGTCTAATACTGTCTTATCTCCAAATTTCAGTGTCACGTCTTCAAATCTTACTTGCATACTTACACCTCATCCTTCTCAAGTTATTTCAGTATATCAAGCTACTGTTAATTTTTTGTAAATTCTATGTAAAATAATCGTATCCTAATAATTCTCATGGGTTATTCATATCAGCGACATTTAATTTTGGTTCCCATTTAAGGTGCTGATAATTCGAATTAATATAGTCCCATTTTTCTTGAGAATATGTGCTTAGCGCATCTTTCATTAAAGTCGCGATATCAATATTTGAGATTGATTCAATTTTTTCTTTACCATACCACTTAAAGTCTCCCCCGCCGACGGCACGGTATTGAGATAAGGCCACGCTGTAAGTAGCATTTTTATCCAGCATTTTTTCAGTTCGATCATCAACAATACTTGCCACACGGTGCCCAACAGGTTGTGTCATATCAACGGTTGTAGTCATTCCACTATAGACGTCAAAGTTATAATGTCTTGGTTTAGGTTCAACATATTCTGGATTTACATCGATATTACCTTGAGCGTTTACTTCTAGGTATTGTAAGTTGAATTCCATGACTTCATATAGGTCATTACCCGTGACATTCACTTTAGCGATTAAATTATAGAAAGGATAGCTCTTTAATAAAGTTTCATTCGTAATTTCACCGTGGAAATTTACAAAAGCGTCATTAACTAACGCCACAGAACTAAAATCAGCCCCTGTTTCATCGAATTGAATTTGATTTAAAAATTCAATAAATGGATGGCCATTCAAACGCGCATCAATCGGACTAATAGTCACTTGTTCTAAAGGTGCGACACCTAATACGGTATTCAACCAATTATTTCCATCAGTAATTTCAGGTTCCATGACAGCTTTAACTGCTTGGTTAACCTCACATTGAGCCGTATTATGAAGTGTACCGTTAATTTTTGAAACCTTTTGTTTATCCCCAAGTTGAATCTCTACTTCGGCTACAATTTCACCGGCATAGCCAGGTTGAATCACATAAGTTTGATTCACTTGTTGATTTAATTCACGGTGTTGATGACCTGTTAATAAGACGTCAACCCCTTCAATACCTGATAACATTTCTGATCCTTGATTTTCTTTCGTTAATTCTTCTAAAGGTTCCTTAGTGACTAAGTCTCTTTCGAAACCGCCATGATACGCTAATATAACAACATCCACTTGATCCCTCACAATGTCAACATAATGCTTTGCGGATTCAAAGGCATCCTCAAATCGTAATCCCTCATAATGGGCGGGCAATTCCCAGTTTGGAATATAGGAAGTTGTTACCCCTATAATACCAATTTTGATGCCATTTTGTTCAATGATATCATACGGTTTTCCTAAAAATGGTTTGCCCGTCGCATCATCAATAATATTGCTGACAAGTAAATCCGCATTCAAATCTTCAATTATCTGGTCGCGGTAATCTTGCCCAAAGTTAAATTCATGATTCCCAATCAATTGATAGTCATAACCAATCACATTCATTGCTCGAGCAATAACTCTTCCGTCTTGACGTTCTTGACTCAAGTAGGTTGCAAAAGATGACCCTTGGATAAAATCACCTAGGTCTATCGTTAAAGTCACAGCAGCCTCTTTGGCTTTTAAATTTTCAATACAAGTTGCGGTATTGAATAAAGATGCCTTAGGATTATCTGGTTGATTTAACCAATGTCCATGGGTATCGCTTGTTACAATTAATCTAATAACTTGTTGACTCACTTTATCTCTCCTCTACTTACTCAGTTCCTTTATTGAATCGATGGAATATTGCTTGTTATATTCTGGTAACCAAGTTGTCACTCCATATGTTTCAAGGGCTTCACTGTATAGTTCTGGCAATTTTGTGTGCCAAGGAACGGTGACTTTTGCGTTAATTGTGTAGGCAACCGCTAATAAATCTTCTTTAGATGCATGTCCTGACACACCCGCATCAACCACTCGCCAACCATTATCATGTAAGCCACGAATATAAGTTTCATAACCTTCCATGAATGCTCCTAAAGGAACACCATTTGAATGAAGTAAGATTCCTTTTGGTAGAACATATAGCTGCTCGTAAGTGAATTCATCCACTTGAAGTGCAAATTGTTCAGGATTTGCCTGAATTTGTTGAACACTCACACCAAAGCTCGCATCTTCAGTTGCTAAAGGAGCGACATAATCTAAGTCTTTGACATATTCGAATGCAAGATTATATAGACTCGCTTGCAGTACAAAGGTGCGTTTATACTCATTGAATAAATGCGCTAATTCAACCACACGATCCACATTTTGTGGATAACCATTAAATGCTACTAATTTATCTGAGTCTTTAATTAAAGCACGTACGTCTCGCATTAAGCCAAATTCTGTGTGACTGCCTAAGCGTTCAATCAGTGGTTCTAATGCCTTATCAAGGGCAGATGGTTCAATCGTTTCGCTGAAACTATAACTTGTTCCCTCAAGTAATAAGATATCTGGTTGGAAAGCTTTTGCTTTAATGGTTGTCTCCATCACTCTTTCCGGATGGAAACCACTTAATCTCAAGTCTCCTGAGTAAATCACTTTAACATCAGGAGCTTTAATAAAGATACTTGCCGCCCCTTCCGTATCATGATCACTTAGATGAAAAGTAATTGAAAACTCACCATGTTCAATCGTCTCACCGGGTTTTACTGGTGTCCAATTTACTGGATAGTCCGGTAGAAATTCGTGCTTGTTCAACGAATGATATAAAGCAACCGCTGTCTCGGTTGCATAGACAGGAATATCCGGATGTAAATGAGCCAAGCTCCCCACATGGTCCAAATGTAGATGTGAAATTAATACAATCGTTTTTAAGTCTGAAGCTTCATAACTTAATGTTGAATTATCTTCTAAAGCTTCTTGTCTAAATAGGCCACCAATTTTAGGCAATTTGTTGTCGTCATATAATGCTTGTGTATTTTTCTGATATGCCAATTCATTAATATCAACACCAACAACTGCGCCAAAATCTGTAATAATACGATAGCCAGCATACTCCAGCGAGATTATATTACCGCCAATCGTATCTAAGCCCCCATGAAACTCCATAATTGTTTTGTGATTCATTCAAAATAACTCCTTTGTCTTAGCTCTAAAAGTATTCTAGCACTATCTGAAGTGAAAAGACAAATATAAATTTTAAATATGAGAAGACGATAATTTAATGCCTATTAGTATTAATCAAGCCAACAAAAGTCTAAGAAAAAAAGCCGAAGCAACTATTTCTAGTTGTTTCGACTTTTTTTAAATATAGTTAAATTTTAGTACCAGTTATTCGCGTTGTGGTGAGCTAAAGCCGCTTGCCAGCTTCCGTAACGTGATGCAACATATCCGTTAGCTGCTGCTTCTTGACTGGCTGGTGATCTATCACCATATCCATATGTCGTGAAGTATGAATCTAACATTTGGTAAGCTCCGTAGTGGTTTCCAGATACACTATAAATATCATAGTTATGTGTACTTTCACGACGGCGGATTTCTAATTTAGCTGCTAATTCAGATTCTGATAGACCAGCATTTTCTGGCATTGAACCAAGACTTGCTGAGTAGTAGTCAATTGAACCAGAAGCTGGCTCTTCAACAACAGGTTCCTCAACGACAGGCTCTTCGTAAACCGGTTCTTCGACTTCAGGTTCCACATAAACAGGTTCCTCTACCACTGGCTCTTCTTCTTCGACTACTTCCCATGGTTGAGTTTCTTCAAAAACATTTAAATCAGTTTCGTAAGTTGGTTCTTCCACTTCTTCTACGATTTCTTCTTCAACGATTTCTTCAACGACAGGAGTTTCTTCCACAACTTCAGTGGTTTCTTCTTCTAGTACAGGCTCTTCTACCACTGATTCTTCAATAATTTCTTCTTCGACTACAGGTGTTTCTTCAGCAACAACTTCTTCTGTTACTTCTTCTTCCCAAGTGACTAAGTTTTCTGGGTAAGAAACCTCTGCTGTTTCATAAGTGAATTCTGATACTTCTTCAGCTGCTTCAACTTCTTGCGTTTCAGGCGCAATCCATTCTTCAACTGTGTTTAATACTAGTCCATCTTCAGTCATTGGTTCAGTTACTTCTGGTTCTACGACTTCTTCGATAACCTCTTCTGTTTCAACTGGTTCTACTTCTTCACCAGTTTCAGTTGAGTAAGTCACTTCTTCACCTAAATCTTCATTAGCGAAAGTCACTTGATGGTGCTCTTCGTTAAAAGCTAATGTTGAACCTGCAATAATTAAGTCAGGATTTTCAAGTTGGTTTAATACTGTTACTTCTTCAACAGATAGCCCTAACGCTTCTGCGATAACTGATAAAGTATCTCCCCATTGAATTGTATATTTGCCTGTTTCAGCAATTTCTTTATTTATTGAATCGGCAACATCTACGATTGAACGCTCGGTCCAAGTCCCTGATGCTTCGTTATCACCGATGACTTGTGCTTCAGCACTATTGATCGCCATTGATGAAGCAGAAACTGCAATTGTAGCTGCCACAAGTTTTAGTGATTTTCTCATTTATGTAATACCCCTTTATATTTAAAATAATTAAATATCATTTTTGATGACTTATGATATATTAACTCAAGTTCAAATATAAAGAAAGAGCTAAGGGCCATCTGTTAATGACCCTTAACTCTTTTGTTGCATAACTCCATTTTTGTAACACAACTGTAACTTAAGCAAGCTCTTCGATTTGATCGATTAAGCCGTCAACGAATTGAATTGCTTGACGAATCGCGTCCGCATTGGTCATATCTACATCCACATGGGCTGCTAATTCAAGCGCATCTTTCGTTCCGCCTGCTGCTAAATTGTCTAACCAAGCTGACACAGCTTCTTGATCATTATCAGCAATCATCTGACCCACTTGAGTTCCAATCGTTAAACCAGCTGAATAAGTATATGAGTATAAGCCCATATAGTAATGTGGTTGGCGCATCCAAGTTAATTCAGCACCATCATTGATTTCTACAGCATCTGCCCAGAAGTTTTCTAACGTTTCTTTAAAGAACCCATTTAGACGGTTAGCATTTAATACTTCATCATTATCTACTGCTTCGTAAACTTTGCGTTGGAAATCCGCTTCTAATAAATGTGTCACCATATTATGGAAGTAAGTTCTTGTAATAAATTCCGCAATTAATGAGCGTTTCGCATCATTTTCAATCGGTTGATTTAATAAATATTGGCACATAATGACTTCGTTTGCTGTTGAAGGTGCTTCAACAAAATACAAGCTTGCTTCCGGTGTAATACTTAATTGGTTTTGATAAGTTAATTGGAAATGCCCTGCATGGCCTAACTCATGGGCTAGCACAAGCACTTCACTTAATAAACCAGTCCAGTTAAGCAGAATATAAGACGGTCCATCAGCAATCGTTGAACAGAAACCGCCTGTTGATTTTGATTGGTTCATCGGGTAATCAATCCAGCGTTCATCAAAGGCTTGCTTCACATAACCTAAATACTCATCCCCAAAGACAGATAAAGCTGACTCAATCATCTCACGACTCTCATCAATACTAATCGACATCGGTTCATCTTTAGAGAATGGCATCTTAATGTCAGCTAAAGTAACTTTATCCAGCCCTTGTTCTTCTTTTAATAACTTCGCGTAACGTCTAAATACTGGCGCTAACTCCGTAGTTAAGGTATCGATAATTAAATTATAACTATCACGTGAAATTTGTTGATCGTGTAGTAAATAATCAAACACAGAATCAAAGCCACGTAAAGTTGCCATTTTCTTCTCAGTTTGAACATGGTTAATATAATTGGCAGCAACCGTATGTTGATGGTTACTTAGGCCTTGGTGGAATGATTTCCAAGCAGCATGGCGAATTTCTTTATTCATATGCCCTTCAAAATCTTGCTCAAAACCAGCAAAGGAATTGCTGTAAGTTTCAGAACCCACTACAAAGTCTGGAAAGACCATGTCTTGGAATTTAACTGTATTATACATATCGCTATGATTCGTTAGTGAGCCCGATAAGCTACTTAGGGTTTCTTCAATCATAGGATCTAGCATCATTGGTTTATTATATTTGATTCGATCGATAAAAGCTTTAAATTTTTGCCCTTCCTCAGTCACTGATAATTCATTTAACATCTCTTCAGATAAGTTCGCTAATTCCGATTCAAAAAATGATAAACGAACGCCAAGCCACTCACTTAATTGGCCTAATTTTAACGCATTTGCTTCATTCGTATCATCTAATTTATCTACTTCATAGGCTAAAGAACCGTATTGAAATACTTTTCCCATCCTAACATTGATATCATCAAAATCATTTAAAGCACTTAAAATCGTTCCGACATTTGTTAAGTTCCCTTTATAATTTGTATTAAAAGTTGCTACTTTTTCTTTTAAGGCTTCTATTGCTTTTTCGTACTCTGCTTGGGTTGCAAATAGTAATGATAAATCCCAAGTCTCTTCTTTATTTAATAAATCACGTGTTGGTAGTGGTCCATTTTGTTTAGTCAAAATATCCTCCATCTTGTTATTAATGCGATGCTTCGCCCTACAATGCTTTCTCTCTTAATCTGTGAACGAATTGCTCTAAGCGATTCATTGCGACTTTCAGTTCTTTAATCGAATATGCATAGGAGATTCGGATGTACCCTTCCCCACTGTCCCCAAAGGCAGACCCTGGAATGACAGCCAAATGCTCTTCTAACAGTAATTGTGTCGCAAAATCTTCTGAAGACATCTGGAATTCTTGAATATTTGGGAAGATGTAAAATGCTCCTAAAGGTTCAAAGCAAGTTAAGCCAATTCGATCTAACTCTTTTAAAAGATAGCGTCGACGTTGATTGTAACTTTGGCGCATCTCTTCAACCGATGCATCCCCATTTTTCAAAGCTTCTATACCAGCGTATTGACTCAGTGTTGGTGCAGCCATAATTGCAAACTGATGAATCTTAATCATCTGTTCCATAATTGCTTTCGGCCCACAACAATAGCCTAAACGCCAACCGGTCATCGCGTAAGTTTTAGAAAAACCATTAATATAAACTGTGCGCTCTTTCATTCCTGGTACTGAAGCCAATGTTACATGCGCACTTTCAGTATAAGTCAAATCATCATAAATTTCATCTGTCACTAAAAGCAAGTCATGCTTCATAATCACACGAGCTAACGCATCGATGTCACTTTGCTCTAATATCGCACCGGTTGGATTGTTTGGAAAATTCATAATAACAATCTTCGTTTTCGGTGTAATCGCTGCTTCTAGTTCTTCCGCCGTTAAACGGAATTGATTTACTTCTTTTAAAGCAATCGGAACTGGAACCCCGCCAGACAACTCAATACAAGGCAAATAAGAAACATAACCCGGTTCTAAATAAATAACTTCGTCCCCGGGACAAACAGTTGCCCGTAAAGCAATATCAATCGCTTCACTCCCACCAATCGTCACTATAATCTCTTCTTTAGGATTATATTCTAATTGATGCTTACGACTTAGTCGCCCAGCAATTTCTTCTCGTAACTCCATCAACCCGGCATTCGCTGTATAAAATGTCCGTCCACGACTCAATGCGTCGCGCGCTTCATCACGAATATGCCACGGTGTATCGAAATCAGGTTCCCCCACTCCTAATGAAATAACATTATCCATCTCATTAGCAATATTAAAAAAGCGGCGAATTCCTGAAGGGTTTATTTTTTTGACGTGTTCATTCACGAAATCTCTCATAAAAAAATCCCCATCCTACGATCGTGATCATCATTATCAAATAATGTTCCATGATCTTTATATTTTTTCAAAATAACGTGCGTTGCTGTCGACTGAACTTCATCAATCACAGATAATTTCCTTGTCACAAAACGGGCAATTTCTCGCATGGGTGCTTTCTTCAATTCAATTGAAAAATCATACCCACCTGACATTAAATACATTGCTTCAATTTCTGGAAAATCGTAAATCAAACTCGCAATCCGATCAAAGCCTTGACCGCGTTGTGGATTCACTTTCACTTCAATCATCGCTGAAACATATTCATCTTCAGTCTTATCCCAATTAATCAAAGTGTGGTAGCCGATAATGACTTTCTCTTCTTCTAACTCAATAATAATTTGTTCAACAACACTCTCTTCTATATCAAGCATTGTCGCGATTTCACTCGTTTTTAAGCGGCTATCTTGTTCGATAAGTTTTAAAATATTCTCACGTTGATTCATAATATCACTCCCTTATTTTATATGACATCTATTATAACAAAACGCTTTCTTTATAGCAAAACGCTTTCTTAAATACGATAGAAATTACAACAAAAAAAGCAAGCACCGAAACGGCACTTGCTAAAAGTGTGATTAATCCACAGATATCCACAACTGTGATCTTAATTCATTAAAGACATTATGAACACGAAGAGATAAATTCCCTACCTGGTCTGAAATGCTGTCATAATTCCCTGGATAAGACGTGTAAACAGCTAAAGAATAAGCCCCATATGGTGTGATAAATGTGGCGATATCATTTTGCTCTGTCTCTCCTAAACCAGACTTATTCCAAGACGTTGTTGAAGACGGAATATATTGGCGTAAGAAGTTATGTGTATTCATTGTCAACTTATTAATTAACATCGCATCCCACGGTTCACCATTGACTTGGTTGTTATCTAATAAGGCAAAGTAACGCGCCGCATCATGAGGCGTAGTTGTAAAGTAAGTATCTTCACTATAATACTTCCCATTCACATACGTCTCGTAAAGGCCTAATTGATGGATATGCGGGTTAATAACATATCCCCCACCTACTACATCAATTAACAAGTTTGCGGCTGTATTATCACTATAAATTGTGACTAAATCAACAAGTTCATCAACCGTATACATACTTTCACTTGGTTGCCCTTGAATAATTCCCGCACCGGGCACTTTATCCCAATCCGTCATCGTTACATAAGTATCTGGTGATAATTCACCGGTCTTATATTGATGGTAGACTTCACCAAGTACATAGATTTTCTGCGTACTTGCTGGCCAGAACTGTTGGTTATTAATATCAACTTGTGCCATCGTTTCATTATTAATAAAAGACGCTCCGACGTTCGCGTTGATCATTCCAATTTCTTCCCAAATGACTGCTTCCATCGTATCTAGCAGTTCACGTTCGCTGTAGTAAGTTTCCACGTAATCTGTACTTGTCTCATCTTTTCGAACCCATCCTAATTCCTCATAACCAATGTAAACATGTAACCATTCTTCACCAAAAGAAGTGTACTCAGCAACAACTTCCATCGGCATATCATAGAAACCTTCTGTTGTCGTTATCATTGTTGAGTTTTGTGTCTTAGGTGGTGCACTAAGAATCAATGAATCTGTTGCTTTATAAAGAATACTGTAATCAACAGGTTTGACCTCACTCATCTTTGTATACTCATAAGGTCTTTCGATAAAGAAGAAATCAGGTGCATCAGAAGGTACTAAATTTAATAACATATTACGGTGTTGAGTTAATTCTTCAGCTTCTTCCAAACTAAAGCCAATATCTTGTTGCTTACCTTTTAGAAAGTAGAACCAACCTTCCTCAGGTATGTTATGCCACCCCGTATATGGCGCATCGTTACGATATAATAATTCTTCACCCTCAACTTCATACCAAGCAAAGCCGTTTAAACTTTCTTCAGACAATAAACGTTCTTGATTCACATAAGAAGTGGGCGAGACAAGCGCCACATTCGGACTAAAGTAAAACCACGGAACAATCTCAGGTAACTCTTCTTCTGGGGTTAATTCCCCATCATTTTCAGCGACTTCCGTTAGAAGCGGAGTTTCTGTTCGGTTCGCTACACCCACATTTACAACGGATGATCTTAAATCTTCTATTAGGACACTCGCTTTTGGTTGAAGATACAAAGTGTCATAGCGATGTTGTTCCACAAGTTCAGCGGGTGTAATTTCTTCAGCTTGATTAAATTCTTCACCAAGTGAATTTGCGGATTTGTTTGTAAAGGGTTGCCCAATAGAGAAAAAGATGACAGCCAATACAACGATAATACCTATGGCAATGCATCCAATTATTCCGTAGCGCTTCATATTATCTTTTTCCAATACAACCCTCCTTTCTTATTTGCTTAATTTTAGATATAACATTATTATATCTATCTTAATGATAAGTTCAATATTATTCTACACACGAAGTTTTGCATCAGGATTAATTTTAAAAGTAATGCGTTTACTAAAGTACTCGTAAATATCTTGTGATAGAAACATTTCAGGCATCATTTCTTTAAAAGCGTTATATGAGAATCGCTCTCTTAACTCGATTTCATCTGCCCCTTGTTGAACAACATTGCGGTGGATAAATTGCTCGTAAGCTTCTTCATCTAAGCGCCCACCTTGGTTCTCAAAGACACGATGTGCAATCACTTTAAAGATAAAGTCTTCTTCTGCTCGTTTCTCAAGTTGTTTATTAATATTACCTTCAAGTTTTAATTGTTCACGCCCATATTGCTCTAATGGCATGTCATATTGATCGGCGTAAGCTTTCACTTGTCTTAAATAATCCGTAACATAACTGTCGCGTTCTTCACTATTTAAGATGACGTTTGAGTTGTCTGCATAGTATTTTAAGATGAATGGTAAGACTTCATTGTAGAATTGTAACTGTGTTTGGTTACGTTGGTATACTTCCATACCCGATTGTTTTAATTGTTGAATTGTTTTAACTCCTGGTAAAGCTAAAGCGTCTACCATTTCGTTTGTTAATTCGTCAACCGGTTCATTAATCATTTCTTCATATTGTCTACGAGCATGGTCAACTAATGGTTGTGCCACGGCATCCCATGAAGGTATCTCAATTGTTAATTTTTCCTCAGGAACATTTATATTTTTATAACTCATTACATTTTCAACACTACTTTTCATATTTAATCGCTCCTTTATATCTTGATATATTGTAGTCGAGAATTGCTGAAACAACAAGCCTATTTGCATAATTCCAAGACGTTTTTAAATATTTTTAGAAAATAAAAAAAGGTAGCGCGAAAGCTACCTCCTTAAATTACTGATTAAACTAATACTTTATCTAAGAATGATTTCGTACGTTCTTCTTTAGGATTACTGAATAGTACTGAGGGAAGATCTTCTTCCACTACATACCCACCATCCATGAAGATGACACGGTCTCCAACTTCACGAGCGAATCCCATCTCATGAGTTACAACCACCATCGTCATTCCTTGTGCCGCTAAATCTTTCATAACGTTAAGAACATCTCCGACCATCTCAGGGTCAAGTGCTGACGTTGGTTCGTCAAACAACATAATATCTGGATCCATGGCTAAGGCACGCGCAATTGCCACACGTTGTTTTTGTCCACCTGATAAAGAGTTTGGATATGCGTCAGCTTTATCATCAAGTCCAACTTGATTTAATAAATCTAATGCTTTTTTATCTGCTTCATCTTTTGATAACACATCTAGTTCAACCGGTGCTAAAGTGATGTTTTCTTTAACATTTAAATGTGGGAATAAGTTAAAGTGTTGGAATACCATTCCGATATTCTTACGCACCGAGTTAATATCTGTCTCTTTTGCACTGATATTCACACCATTAACATTTACTTCACCGCCGTTGATTTCTTCTAAGCGGTTTAGGCAACGAAGTAAAGTTGATTTACCTGAACCTGAAGGACCGATAATACAAACAACTTCTCCTGAATCTACATGTAAATCAATACCTTTTAATACTTCATTATTACCAAATTTTTTCTTTAAACCTTTTACTATTACGTTTGCCATTAGTTGTTACACATCCTTTTCTAGTCTATTAGAAATCTTAGTTAAGATTGTAATCAAGATAATGTACATTAATCCAACGATTAACCACATTGCTCCTGATTGATAAGTACGAGCAATAATAATACGACCTGTTTGAGTTAATTCTACTAAACCAATTACTGATAGAATTGATGTATCTTTCAGTGTAATGACAAATTGGTTAATGAATGAAGGAATCATAATTCTAAATGCTTGCGGTAAGATAATTCGTCTCATTGTCTTACTTTTGTTCAACCCTAAACTTCGAGCCGCTTCATCTTGACCGACATCAATCGCATTAATACCACCACGTACAATTTCAGCAATATAAGCCGCAGCGTTAATACTTAAGGTAGTTATACCGGCTGCTACCGCTCCGAATGTCCAACCTGTTAATTGTGGAATACCGAAGTATATGAAGAATGATAATACGATCATCGGTGTACCACGCATCAAGTCAATATAAACTTGAGCAATGAATGATAAGATAATGTTACCAGAGGTACGCATTAAACCAATGATAATTCCAATAACGGCTGCAATTGCAAATGACACTAAAGTAATCCATAAAGTAGTCCATAATCCGTTAAGTAAAGCACGACCATTTTGTTCGATTAAACCGAAGAAACCACTTGAAGAAGATTCTTCTTCTAACTCTTCCTCACCTAAGTAGTTCGATATTATTGTATCATACTCACCAGAGGCTTGAATATTACTTAGTCCTTGATTGAATAAACTAACTAATTCTGGGTTCTGACCTTCAGAAACTGCGAATCCATAATCAGTTACTTCCATTTGTTCACCAATAAAGCGTAATGGAATACCCCCTGTTTGAGCCGCATAAGCCATTACTGGGTAGTCTTCAATAACTGCAACAGAGTTTCCTGCTTGTAAATCTTCATACATATTGACTGAATCTTCAAATGTTGAAATCGTAAAGCCGTATTCGTCAGCGACTGACTCAGCTGCTGCCATTCCTGTTGTACCAGTCTTAACAGCAACGTTTTGACCTTCTAAATCTTCTAATGACTCAACGTCACTATCTTCTAAGACTGCGAATTGAACTCCCGCTTCATAATATGGGTTTGAGAAGTCGAATGTCTCTTCACGTTCTTCAGTAATCCCCATACCAGCAATCATTCCATCAATTTGACCCGCCTCAACAGCTTGTAAAGCCGCGTTAAATCCTAATGGACGAATCTCATAATTAAAGCCTTGATCTGCAGCGATGGTTGCAAGTAAATCCATATCAATACCAACGTATTCGCCGTCATCTCCAACGAACTCGAATGGCGCAAATGTTGTATCTGTACCAATCACATAAGTACGATCGGAATCAGCCACGATTTCTTCAGATTCTTCTGAACCCTCTTCCCCTTCGGAACCTGGGTCTGCGTTCGCCATGTCTATATCGCCTAAATGCGTATTAACAATTTCATCAAATTCACCTGACTCACGAACATTTGTGAGTCCCGCATTAAACATTTCAATTAATTCTGGATTCTCACCTGTTTGAACAGCGAACCCGTAATCCGTTACTTCCATTTGTTCGCCGATAAAGCGTAATGGAATACCGCCTGTTTGTGCCGCATAAGCCATCACTGGGTAATCTTCAATAACTGCGGCAGAATTTCCCGCTTGTAAGTCTTCATACATATTGACTGAATCTTCAAATGTTGAGATTGTGAAGCCGTATTCGTCAGCCACCGACTCAGCTGCTGCCATACCCGTTGTACCGGTCTTAACCGCAACATTCTGACCTTCTAAGTCTTCTAATGATTCAATATCGCTGTCTTCTAAAACCGCAAATTGAACTCCCGCTTCAAAGTATGGTTCTGAGAAGTCAAAAGATTCTTGTCGCTCTTCAGTAATCCCCATACCAGCAATCATACCATCAATTTGACCCGCCTCAACAGCTTGTAAAGCCGCATTGAAACCAAGTGGTCTGATCTCATATTCAAAACCTTGATCTGCAGCGATTGCTTCTAATAAGTCCATATCGATACCAACGAAATCACCATTCTCATCTTGGTATTCAAATGGTGCGAACGTAGTATCTGTACCAATTATATAAGTTCGATCTGGATCAGCGACAACTGCTGCTTCTGATTCTTGTGAACTTTCCTCTTCTTCTGAATCTGATTCTGATTCAGCTAAATCAGTCTCACCAAAATGTGTATCAATAATTTCGTCAAACTCACCAGATTCACGGACACTTTCTAACCCCGCATTGAACATTTCAATTAATTCTGGATTCTCACCTGTTTGAACAGCGAAGCCATAATCGGTTATTTCCATTTGTTCGCCGATAAAGCGTAATGGAATACCGCCTGTTTGTGCTGCATAAGCCATCACTGGGTAATCCTCAATGACTGCGACAGAATTTCCTGCCTGTAAGTCTTCATACATGTTAACTGAATCTTCAAAGGTTGAAATCGTAAAACCATATTCATCAGCCACTGATTCAGCTGCTGCCATTCCTGTGGTACCTGTCTTAACAGCAACGTTTTGACCTTCCAAATCTTCTAATGTTTCAATATCACTATCTTCTAAAACAGCGAATTGCACTCCTGCTTCATAGTATGGATCTGAGAAGTCAAAAGTTTCTTGTCGCTCTTCTGTAATTCCCATACCAGCAATCATACCATCAACTTGCCCACTCTCTACAGCTTGTAAAGCTGCATTGAATCCTAGTGGTCTTATCTCATATTCAAAACCTTGATCTTCAGCGATTGCTTCCAATAGGTCCATATCAATCCCAACAAAGTCGCCATTCTCATCTTGATACTCAAATGGGGCAAATGTTGTATCTGTAGCAATAATGTAAGGCTCATTATCCTCTTGTGCCTGCACAACCGTATTCATTACCGGTACACCGACAAGTACGGTTAGCATTACAACTAAACTCATAGATAACCATCTAAAAAACTTCATGTTTCACTCCAACTTTCCTTGAATTTTAATAATTGTAGAAACTTTTCTCATATTATTCTAACAATACTTATTATACGCGAAAACACCCCTCTTTCGCAACTTATATATATCATTATATGTAAATAAATCTAACATAAATCAATAAAATAACTCTATAATCCTAACAAATAAGTAATTATTGCTATCTATTATGTAAAATTTTAACAAAAAAGCCGACTCCAGTTGGAATCGACTTTCATTAAATGTGTATTATCTAATCTTCATGTGTAAAGTAATTATGAACTAGCTCTGTGTCTAATACATTATGTAAAACCATCACCGTATCTAACGTTTTAATCGACTCATCTGCTTTAGGAAGCAAGTTTAATCCTTCTCGATTAATTTCAACAATCAGTAAATTTGTCGGCAAATTCAAATCAGAGATTAACGTATTCTTTAGTGGACTTTCTGGTCCAATTGTAAACGTCGACACGATTAATTCACTTTCTTCCACTTTTTGAGGGGTTAATCGCTGAATCAGGTTGTTATATAAAGTTTCGTAAATAGGCTCTGTACGAGTGATTTCTCCTACAATGAAGGCGATAATTGAAGCGAAGGATAACATGATTAAGTGAGTAAATGACCCTGTCATCTCCATTACGAGTACAATTGACATAATAGGCGCTCGAACAACTGCGGTCATCACCGCCGACATACCTAAGATGATAAAATTCACCATATAAACTGGCTCTAGCCCACTAATGTGGTAAACAAGTAATCCAGAGATTGCCCCTAAAACTAGGACTGGCAAGAAAATACCTCCTTGAACTCCACTATTATAGGATATACTGGTAAAGACTAACTTACCTATCAACCAAAAGACTAACATCCCCACACTAATCGGTGCAACAACCATATGCTCCACTAAATGATGCCCTCCACCTAATAACTCAGGTGAAAATAATCCAACAACGACCGTCAACATAAAAATCAACGGTACTAAATAGATTGGTTTTAACCTTGTCCAAGCAAAGAAACGTCGTGTCCATTCCATAAAGTGATTAAATAAAATCCCCACTAAACCTGCAATTAAACCAACAAGGGCTACCCAACCAATATCGTTCATATCAATCGTTTGATTCACTCTAAAAGAGAAAGAATAAATCTTACCTGCAAATATAAATGAAACGAAGTTTGCTGTAATACTCGCAATAATACTTGGTAATAATAAGTAATGTGAGAAAGAACCGTACACTTCTTCTAAAGTAAATAAAGTCCCAGCAATCGGTGCATTAAATGCAGCCGACAAACCAGCACTCGCTCCAGCCGTAATTAAATAATTGGAAGTTAATTTATCTGTCTTGAATAACTTCCCAACAATCTTTCCGGTCACTCCACCTAACTGAATTGACGGACCTTCACGCCCTAAACTTAACCCAATAAAGTTAGCCAAAGAACCACCAAGAAACTTACTAATTAAGGTCGGTCCCGGATTCATTGACAATCTTCCTAGTAACTCTCCTCGGATTTGAGGTATTCCAGATCCTCCAGATAACGGTGCCCACTTTAATAACTGAACGACTATCACACCGAATACAAACGCTGCGAGAAACATCCATAAATAATTAATCGAAAATGGCATGTTATATATCGAATCACGAATCGTATCCAATTCAGCTAATACAAAGCGATAAGCCACCGCAAGCATTCCGCTAAATAAACCCGTTACTAAACCCAAGAAAATTAATTTCAATTTATTTGTTCCGGCTAAGTTACTTTCCCTTACCGGAATCTGCTTATATTCCTTCACCATTCCACATCAATCCAGCTTTCTAAAATAATAAGTACATCCTTAATCATATCATAAATTATAAGTGCATGTATCAAAAAATGTGTGCAAAAAAGCACTTTTTAGTGGGAGCTAGATTGGATGATAATCAGAATACGCGAATTTGTCGGAAAGTGACACTTTTTTGAGTAAGAGCGTCACTTTGGGTTCTCATAGTGTCGCTTTTCAGGAAAAAGCATCACTTTGGGTTTTCATAGTGACGCTTTTACGCGTTTAATCATGGATAATCAGAAATATGATGATTTCATTCGTGAACTTTATATCATTTTAGTAAAAATATCGTAGACTAATAGATTTAGGAAAAAAATAAATACACCCTACTACACATACTGATAAGAAGTCGATTCACTAAAATATTTTTACTTCAGATATTATTTCTGACATTAATAAATCAATTCCCATATATATAATTGATACAAATATTTACGACCCAAAAATCCCGACTATTATATAGAAGAAATAAAAGCTAACAACCTTATAAGGTTATTTCAACCACAAAATTCGCACTATTATATAGAAGGAACAGAGCGCAAAAAAGGCTGGTAACCTGATAAGATCACCAACCTTGTCTCAATAATAACTTAAAAAACTGCAATAAAAGGTTCTTGAATTTTTGGTGTTGGTGAGAGAAATCTCACTGACACCTTTTTTTGTATGTACACAAAAGCCAGTGAATTCCTATATAATAAAGTTACCATACATTACTAAAAGGAGAATTCACTTGGCT
>NZ_JBGQQZ010000021.1:0-34937 GCF_045528575.1 Ruoffia sp. FAM 24228 | reverse complement strand
TTAAAGATGAGAACACAACACAAACTATCGTTGCATAGAGAGACACTTAAACATAGGAATAAAAAAAGAGCCAAGGTGACTGCGTCACCTGGCTCCTCGGTCCACCAACATCAAAAATTCATGAACCACTATTATTTAAGGGCTCGGATATTTTTTTATCCGTATAATATGATAGAATAAAAGAGTGATTATTATGTATATCTGTTTAACATAACTAGATGTTTTATATATACAAGGAGGTATATTGTGGCACAATTATTTGAAATTAAAAACGGAGAACAATTCGGTATTTTTGTTCTAATTAAAGCAGCGGATATTCGTACAGCGCGTAATGGGAAACCATTCATAGCCTTTCGATTCCAAGACCGTTCAGGTTCGATGGACGGTATGTTCTGGTCAGCAACTGAAGAAGAAGTGAACTTATACCAAGCAGGTAAAGTTGTTTTTCTGAGAGGTAAGAGAGATACATATCAAGGAACACCGCAAGTAAAGATTGAATCCATGCGCCTAGCAGAAGCGGGTGAGCCGGATGATCCAACGCTTTATGTTGAGAAAGTGAAAGTTAAACGTGAAGACTTGGAAGCAGAACTTGATGATGCGTTATTACTTATAACTGAACCAAACATTGCACGTGTCGTTCGTAAAATCATTCACCAAACGCAGGAAGACTTCTTTGTCCATCCAGCAGCCAAACGATTACACCATGCCATGGCAGGTGGACTAAGCTTCCATACATTATCAATGGTTAAAATCGCACGTAATTTATTATCGATTTATCCACAACTGAATCCAAGTTTATTAATTGGAGGAATCATCCTTCATGATATTGGTAAAACTGTTGAATTAAGTGGAGCCATCTCAACAGAGTATACCCTTAAAGGGAAGATGATGGGACACATCGTCATTATCTCAGAGATGATTGACCGTGCGTGTGCTGAAATTGGCGTTGATCCTGAGAACGAGTCAATCTTATTACTGAAACATGTGGTATTAGCTCACCATGGTAAAATGGAATTTGGTAGTCCTGTCTTACCACAATTACTAGAAGCAGAGTTAATTCACTATATTGACGATATGGACGCTAAAATCAACATGATTACTGAAGTCCTAGATAAGACTGAGCCAGGCGAATTTACATCACAAATCTTTGCACTAGACCGCCGTCAAATCTATAAACCTAAATTCCAAAAATAATCTAAAGAGAAAAGAGAGATAATATGGATTCACATAAAGACGAACATGCACATGAACATGGCCATGATCACAATCATGACCACGATCATGACCACCATCATCACTCTGAATTAGATCATTTAACACATAATCATGGTATAGACATTGTATTACAAGGTGAGTTAAATGCTAATATTGAGCGAGTTTGGGAAGTGTTAACATCGAATGAATACGTCAAACAATGGTTCCCTGAACTTGAATTTGAATCACTCAAAGCTGGCGGAAACTTGATGTTTAATTCAGGCGACATGCATATAGATATGATGATTTATGACGTTGAAGTGCCGTCTCACTTGTCATTTGAATGGGGAGAAGGAAACATTGTAACCTTTGACCTTGTTAGCAATGACGACTTAACGACGCAACTGAATTATACTCAATGGATTCATCATATTGATGAAGAGCATAGTCCGAAAGACGTGACGGGTTGGTTAATTTGTATGCAAAATATTGCTGCGATCATTGATAACAAACCTATTCCAGACACAATGGAGTTATACAATGAGTATTACGATGAAGTAGAACAGTTGATAAAAGAACAAACATCGACTGAGTTTGAATAGAGATTATTTAAGAAGTGTTGTAGCTATTGCACAACACTTCTTTTTGTGACTATATTTATGAACAACTGTGTAGAGGAAAATTAGAGTTCTATGATATACTAAGAATAGTCTCGCTGAAACACAGCGGAAGTTAAATTAGAACGGAGAATCATGATGGAAAAGTCAAATTCGCAAAGTTTATACCAAGCATTATGGAATTCAGCTGATATATTAAGATCAAAAATGGATGCCAATGAATACAAATCATACTTATTGGGGCTTGTCTTTTATAAGTATTTATCTGATAGAATGTTAGTACATTCTACAGAGTTACTAGAAGAAGAGTCACATGACTTAGAAAAAGCTCAGTTGATCTATGCAATTGCATATAAAGATGCAGATACTCATGAGGATTTAAGAGAAGCTTTGAAAGATGATATTGCCTATGACATTAAACCAGAGCTAACTTTCTCTGCACTTATTGATGAAATTAACAATAATACTTTCCAACGAGAGCATTTACAACAAGGATTAAGAGACATTGAGCAATCAAATCCAATCTTTGAAGACTTATTTGAAGATATTGATTTAAACTCAAGAAAGCTAGGACCTAATCCTCAGAAACAAAACCAAACAATTTCATTGTTAATGAAAGAACTCGCTGATTTAAATCTTGTTGATTATGACGGAGATGCGCTCGGAGATGCTTATGAGTACCTTATTGGTCAATTCGCTTCAGAATCAGGGAAGAAAGCGGGAGAATTTTATACACCGCAACAAGTAGCTAGATTAATGACACAAATTGTATTAATGGGTAAAGAGGATCAAAAGGGATTCACAATTTATGACCCAACTATGGGATCGGGATCGCTTCTTCTAAACGCACAACGCTATTCCAATGAACCATTAAGCGTTCGTTACTTTGGACAAGAATTAAACACTTCTACCTATAACTTAGCACGTATGAATATGTTTCTTCATAGAGTGCCTATTGAGAATCAGAAGTTACGTAATGGTGATACACTTGATGAGGATTGGCCAACAGATGAGCCGACAAACTTCCAAGGTGTATTAATGAACCCTCCATACTCAGCAAAATGGTCAGCATCTAAAGGCTTTTTAGATGACCCAAGATTTTCTTCATTTGGCGTATTACCACCGAAATCTAAGGCTGACTTTGCATTCTTACTACATGGTTATTATCATTTACGTAATGATGGAGTTATGGCAATTGTACTTCCACATGGCGTATTGTTCCGTGGTGCATCTGAAGGGAAGATACGTAAAGCTCTATTAGAAAACGGAGCCATTGACGCGGTGATTGGTTTACCAGCTAATATTTTTGTGAATACAAGTATCCCAACTACAATCATTATTCTAAAGAAAAACAGAGTAAATCGTGATGTAATGTTCATTGATGCATCAAATGAATTCACAAAAGAAAAAAATCAAAACATCTTAACTGAAGAAAACATTGAAAAGATACTTGAAACTTATAAGAAGCGCGAATTTGTAGATAAGTATGCCTATTTAGCACCTTATGATGAGATTGTAGAGAATGACTATAATTTAAATATCCCACGTTATGTAGATACTTTTGAAGAACCAGAACCCATTGATGTGGTTCAATTGAGTAAAGATATTCGCGAAATTGATGCTGAAATTGAGCAAACTGAGAAAGAATTACTTTCAATGATTGATGACTTTCAAGTGACGGATGAAACACGAGATATCATTCAAGCGATGAAAGAGGTGTTTCAATAATGGCTAAGGAAGAAAGAAGACAACCGGAACTTAGATTTAAAGGATTTACAGACGATTGGGAACAGCGTAAGTTACGGAGTATCTCAAAAATTGTAACAGGAGGGACTCCTAAAACCACAATAAAAAAATATTGGGCTCCAGAAGAAATTCCGTGGATGTCTTCTGGAGAGATTAATAAAAAAAGACTAAAGGATACTGATGCTAAAATTTCTAAAATTGGTTTTAATAATTCAAGTGCTAAGTGGGTAAAAACTCAATCTATACTCATTGCACTGGCTGGCCAAGGTAAGACACGTGGAACTGTTGCAATTAATTATATCCCGTTAACTACAAATCAATCTATTGCAGCCATAGAACCTAATGAAGAAATAAATGCAGAATATCTATATCAAAATTTAAATAATAGATATGATGAATTGAGGTTAAAATCTTCCGGTGATGGTACCAGAGGTGGGTTAAATAAAAAGATTATTTCAGAGTTAATGATACCCATTCCTGAACTCAAAGAACAATTACAAATTGGGTTATTATTAAAAACTGTTGATAAGGACAACGATGTTCCCAAAATGGTGTTTTTTTCCAAAGAATTATCCCGGTTTATCACCAAATTTTTTTGCTCCCTTTAATCGAGCGAAAATACTACTCTTAAATACTATTTTACTAAGCTTTCCATGCTATAATGAGATAAATTAGACTATTAAATAAGAATGAGGGAGAGCTATGCCGTCTTTTACTAGTGAAGCAGAATTTGAAAAAAATATAATAAATCAATTGATTCAAGGAGAGTCACAACGGACTTATCGTGATGATTTAAAGACTGAAGATCAATTATGGGACAATTTCAGACAAATTTTGGAAGCGAATAATGTTAGCGTTCTGGATGGTGTTCCATTAACTGACCAAGAATTCGAACAAGTTAAAGCAGAATTAAACTTTAGCTCTTTTTATGCTGCTGCAGTTTGGTTAACAGGAGAGAATGGTGTCGCTAAGGCTACAGTTCAACGAGAAGATGCTAGCAAGGGAACTATATTATTGCAGGTTATTCGACGTCAAGACATTGCTGGTGGGACATCTATCTATGAAGTAATTAATAAGTATCGTACGACACAAGTGAGTCCAGTTGATCGACAAAGGATTTTTGATGTAACTTTATTAATTAATGGGCTACCTATGATTCATATTGAATTGAAAAACAAATCAGATGGGTATATGTCTGCTTATGAACAAATTAATAAGTACTTAAACGAAGGTAAGTTTAATGGAATTTATTCAACGACTCAGATGTTTGTCGTTACAAATGGATCTGACACACGGTACATTGCAGCAGGTCGAGGAGAAAAACTTAATTCTAAGTTCCTTACAACTTGGGTAGATAAGGATAATAAGCGAGTGAATAATTATTTAGAATTTGCGGAACATGTTTTATCGATTCCACATGCGCATAAATTAGTCACACAGTTTACTGTAATAGATAACGAAAAGAAATCACTAATTTTACTGAGACCTTATCAAATCCATGCTATCGAAGCAGTGGAAAGGGCATCTAGAAGAAGAGAGTCAGGTTATGTTTGGCATACGACTGGATCAGGAAAGACTTTGACTTCTTATAAGGTAGCGAGAAACTTACTTCAAATACCTTCAATAGATAAGACAATATTTATCGTTGATAGAATAGATCTTGATCAACAAACGACGGCTTCTTTTACGTCTTATGCAGAGAATGATGTTATTGATATAGATCAGACTGATAATGTCTCTGATTTAGTAAAAAAACTAGTTTCAAATGATAGAACACTTATAGTGACGACCATTCAAAAATTGAATTATGTTATGAAAAGATATGGAGATAACGAAAACAATCGGAATTATAAAAAGTTACGATCATTGCATGTAGCCTTTGTAGTAGATGAATGTCATAGGGCGGTCTCACCAGAAAAACAACAGGAGATTAATAAGTTCTTTCCTTATGCTCTTTGGTATGGTTTTACAGGAACACCACTTTTTGTAGAGAATGCTCGTCAAGAACAGGGAAATTTAGCACGAACTACTGAAGAACAATATGGCCCTAGATTACATGAATATACAGTCAAAGAAGCAATTAATGATAATGCTGTACTTGGGTTTCAAGTAGAGTACAACAATACTATTAGTGATGATGATTTAATAGATATTGTTAAACATGAAGCAAAAGTCGATAGTGTATTACATATGGATGAGGTTCAGAAAGAAAAATATATACCCACACAAATTTATTATTCTGATGAACATAAATTAGAGGTGATTGATACAATTATTAATCATTCAAAAAATAAATTTAACTTGGTTCGAGGAATCGGAAATACTTACAGTGCAATATTGACGACGAGTTCTATTAAAGAAGCTCAACGATATTATGATTCATTTAGAGAAGTCATCGAGGGTAGAAGTTCAGTTGTTATTTCTGACAAAGTGAAAAAAGCAGTGGTTGACTTTCCTAAAGTGAGTGTCACTTATTCTGTAACAGAAACTGAGGAGAGTTCATTTGAGAACCAAAGTCATTTAAAAGGTGTTTTAGAGGATTATAATAAGATGTACAATACTAATTATGATTTAAGTAATCTTCGAGGATTCAATAGAAATTTAAATGATAGATTAGCTCGGAAAAAGGAAATATATAAATATAGAGAAGAACAAATTGATATTGTTATAGTTGTTGATCGACTATTAACTGGGTTCGATGCGCCTTCTTTAGCATTACTATTTGTCGATAGACAACCTATGAGACCACAAGGTTTGATCCAAGCATTCTCTAGAACCAACCGTATTTATGACCATACTAAACAATACGGACAAATCATGACGTTCCAATCGCCAGCTACATTTAAAGAGGCAGTTCAAGAAGCTTTTCTCTTGTATTCTAATGGAGGCGAAAATGCTATTCAAGCTCCAGATTGGGATGAAGCGTTTAGTAATTTCACTTTTGCTTTAGAGGAGTTAAGATTTATAGCTCCCAATCCAGATAATATTGATATGAATGATGAGACAGAAGCACTAAAGCTCTTTGTGAAAAACTATCAACAATTTGATAAAACGTTCAGTGCAATCAAAGTATACTCTAATTATGATGAAGATTACTTTAAAGAAGAATTTGGATTAAAAGTAGAGTTGATTGAAGATTACCACGGTAAATACGAAAATGCATTGCAAGAAATTAAAGAACGGATTGGCGAGAATGATGTAGAAGAAATATTATTTGATATTGACTATAAATTATCATCAATTGGAACGGATAAGATTGATTACGAGTATCTTATTCTACTCATTCAAAACTTATCGAATGAAAGATACAATCAAAAAGATGATAAACCAAGTAAAAAGAGAGTTAATGAAATTGAAAAGTATATTTCTGACTTTAAACAAACAAATCCAAAATTAGCTGTCATTATTGACGATATCTGGAATGAAGTTCAACATTTACCAAAAGAAGAATTGAAAAACTTAGATGTATCTCAAAAACTTCAGTTAAAGATTGAAGAAAAGATAGATACGATTGAAGAGAAGATTACTAAAGAATATTTCTTAAATAAGGAAGATTTCGCTTTCTTAGTAGAAAACTATAACCCAGCTAAGAAAAAACAAATCGGTGAGACAGAATTAAAAAGAAGTGCTGATTATAATGCCTATAAAGAAAACACTGAAAATGGAGTTAATCGATTAAAATTCTGGAAACATGTAAAGAATGAATTTACAGACGTTATTGAAGAAGAGATACTACCATTAAACTGGCGCTAGTATATTAAAGAGGAACCTGCTACAAAATAGCAAGTTCCTTTTTTTAATACAGTCTTTTCTCTGTTCCGTCCAATTCAACATACATTGAAGCATCCTGAACGGTCTCCACAATACCATGATAATTATCATTTTGATCTTGCGCACCAATATACAAGATATAAATAAGTTTATTCTCAGGTGAGAACCACATAGGTTCAATAAAACGACGTTGTGCTTGAAGGTCTTCAGATAAGCGTTTAACCTTTGGCCAAACTCTAGCGGGGTGACAATATTCTAAGTCACGTCCAATTTCTAAAGGTGATCTTTGGAAGAGCATCTCGTCATAAGGACCGATATTATTAAAGTATTTAAACTTATGATCGCCGTCAACGTAAGTAATCTCAAAGGGCATTGAATCCAAAATGAGTCTCACTTGCTTTAAACTTAAATATCCTTCGCCGATACTAATCAATTGCTCATTAGAAAAATCCTTTGGATCATTGACTACTGTCTCATTGCTTACAGACCAGTTGAATTCCAACTGTCCTTTACCAAATTGAAGTACTTGTGATTCTGCTTGAGACTGATGTTTGTGATTAACCTGAGTTAAATTAGCTGGATCCTTAAGTGTTAAATCAACCTTACTTTGAGGGAGTAAATTACGCCATTTATCCGTTTGAATATCTAAGATAGGTTGGATGTTTTGTATTATTTCAACGAACCCTTGATATTGCCCGGCTTCATTAAAGAGTGCTTTATACGAAATATATAAGAATTCTGATTCATCTTCAAACCAAAAGCTTTCTTCAGTTAATGTGTTATCTTTGAAAGCTTGAACAATGGGTTCTAATGTATCCCAGACAGCTTCTGGATAGACATCTTCTACCTTAGCACCGATGTTTTCAGCGTGTCGTGGTAATATTGATGACTCCTTCTTGTGATTGAAGTATTGTACGATATCATTTTGATCAACAAAAGTAACTTTCACTGGGATGTAATCAAAGATGACTTTGATTTGTTCTAAGCTCAAGTAACCATCACCAATCGAAAGAGGCACTGTTGGGTTCATGATTTGGTTACTGCTTGAGTCAAGCGTCTCATCTGGTTCCCAAAGAACGGTAAATTGACCGGCATTAACGGTAATTTTTCGTGTTTCGATTGTTTTACTTTCCACTGTATTCATTGTTTTTTGAACTGACTTAGTTGGTGTAGGTACTTCTTGAATTGTTAATTCTTCAGCTTTTTTCGTATCTTCTTCGAGTAAGTCTGCCAGGTTTTCTGGTTCCCAAGTTTCGCGAGGAGGAATAATTGCATAGCCGTAATTATCGCTTTGCTGGGCGATGTTGTACCAATCCAATTGATTGAAACTTTCAAGTAAGATATTAATTAATATAGCTTCTTCTTTAAAAATCATTTCATTGAATTCAAATTGGAAAGCTTCATACGTATCTCTTACTTTTGAAAATTTAATATCGGGAAATTTTTCCATGGCTTTATAGGCGCGTTTGAATAAGTCACGGATCTCATCATCTTTTGCCCACATAACTTTTGGTGGAGCGTCGTGGCCGTAACTTTCCATAACCGGGAAGAATAAATGTTCTTTCCGTTTGTAATGGTTATCAAATTGCCCGATGATATCATATTGACGTTTAAGTCCTTTAATCATTCCATTAGACAATTCTTCAACCGGCATTTCTTCAAAGGTATCCAGAATATTGTTAATCCGTAGCAGGGCAGAGCGTAACGCCATATTCTCTTCTTTGAATACTGTTACGGGGTGTCCGGGGTGATCAGCATCGGGTGCTTTACCATCTTCAATCGTACCTTTGAACAGATTCGCGTGAACATTACATAGCTTAAGAACATCTTGAAACGTAATCACACTATCCCCATACATTAATTGATGCTCCATCATGGAGATTTCAATGGCACTCACACCCGTGAAATGCTCATTAAATTCATCCTGAACTGATTCAGGATCCGCTCCATGATGCAGTTTAAGAAGAATACCTTCTAATATATCTATGCGATTGTCTGTATTATTACTCATTCACGTCACCTCCGATGACAGTATAGCCGTTCCAGTGTAGTTCATTCACTAATTGTTCCAAAGGAAGGTTGATTAATTTGCAGCCTTTTTTTAGTGTAACAACTTTTCCAACCGATTGTCTCATGGCTGGATTAGCTAAAGGTTTAAAGCCTAAATCGACAAGAATGTCGAGAAGTTCAGGGTGTGAATCAAGGACTTGTTTCACAGGTCTATTAAGGTCTACTTGATTTTCCATTTTCTTACTCCTTATAAAATTCGATTGATATTAAATCTATTTATGTATAAACTAAACGTACTATATTATATAATACTAGCGAACAATAACTTCATAAGCAATATGAATAAAATAAATATATTATTTAAACGAAAGGAACATCTTTTATGAATGAAGAATTTGGTATTCTATTCAAAAACGAAGCATTAAAGTACGAAGAAGAATTACTAGAGCAATTAACAGGAGTCATCGATCCAGAGTTAGGCATAGATATTGCGAACTTAGGCCTAATATATGAAGTAGATATGGATGAAGCAGGGAAGGTTGAAGTCATAATGACTTTAACAACTGCCGGTTGTCCCTTAGCAGACTTTATTGATAGTGACGTGAGATATCAATTAGCTAACTTTGATAAAATTACTGAAATCGATATAAAAGTTGTCTTTGAACCGCATTGGGATTTATCTCGCATCTCACGCTTTGCTCGTATTGCTTTAGGTATTCCGAGTGATTTTATTCCGAATTAAATTAATATTTAAAAGTCCTGTCTAACGATGGGGCTATTTTTGTACAATGTTCTAAAATTCACATAAATAATTGTTATATCCTATTGCTTTAGGTATAAAAATAGTTTATCATATATGTGTAATGATTTAAAAGTATAGATGTTGCTTCGAATTTATATGGAGGGGATACCATGGAAAAATTAGAAAACGAAAAGATGAATGTAAATCCTTGGGAAGGTTTTACAGGAACTAAATGGCAAGAGTCAATTGATGTTAGAGATTTTATTCAAGAGAATTATACTTTGTACGAAGGTGATGATTCATTCTTAGAAGGCGCAACCATTGAAACTTTCCAATTATGGGATCAAGTAATGGAACTAACAAAAGCAGAACGTGATGCTGGTGGCGTTCTAGATATGGATACTAAAGTTGTATCAACAATTACGTCACATGATGCGGGTTACTTGAACAAAGACGTTGAAAAAGTAGTAGGTGTTCAAACTGACAAACCTTTCAAACGTAGTTTACAACCATTCGGTGGAATCCGTATGTCTGTTCAATCAGCAGAAGCATATGGGTATAAGATTGATCCAGAAATTGAACATATCTTTACAGAGTACCGCAAAACTCATAACCAAGGTGTATTTGATGTATACACACCTGAGATGCGTGCTGCTCGTCGTTCAGGAGTAATTACAGGACTTCCAGATGCTTACGGTCGTGGACGTATTATCGGAGATTACCGTCGTGTTGCATTATACGGAGTAAACCGTTTAATGGAAGAGAAACAAAAAGACTTCGCAAATATTGGTAACGGACAAATGAACGAAGAAGTTATGCGTCTACGTGAAGAAGTTAGTGAACAATACCGTGCCTTACAAGATTTAATTGAATTAGGTAATATTTACGGCTTTGATTTAACTCGTCCAGCTGAAACAGCGCAAGAAGCATTCCAATGGTTATACTTAGGATACTTAGCGGCAATTAAAGATCAAAATGGGGCAGCAATGTCATTAGGTCGTACATCTACATTCCTAGATATCTATATTGAACGTGATCTTGCTACAGGTATGCTTTCAGAAAAAGATGCGCAAGAATTAGTCGACCATTTCGTTATGAAATTACGTCTAGTTAAATTCTCACGTACACCTGATTACAATCAATTATTCTCAGGAGATCCAACTTGGGTCACTGAAGCAATCGGTGGAGTTGGGATTGATGGACGACCACTAGTAACTAAAAATTCATTTAGATTTTTACATACATTATCAAACTTAGGACCAGCACCAGAACCAAACTTAACTGTGTTATGGTCACCAAGCTTACCAACTCATTTCAAACGATTTGTTGCGAAGATGTCTATTGACACATCAGCCATTCAATATGAAAATGACGACATTATGCGTCCAATTTACGGTGATGACTATGCCATCGCATGTTGTGTGTCAGCGATGGAAGTTGGTAAACAAATGCAATTCTTCGGTGCGCGCGCGAACTTAGCAAAAGCATTATTATATGCAATCAACGGTGGTGTCGACGAAATGACGAAAGCACAAGTTGGACCAAGCTATCGAGCAATTACTTCAGAATACTTAGAATATGATGAAGTGATGGAACGTTATGATGACATGTTAGAATGGTTAGCAGGATTGTATATCAATTCATTAAACGTTATCCACTACATGCACGATAAATACAGCTATGAAAGTATTGAAATGGCTTTACATGATACAAATGTAAAACGTACGATGGCTACAGGTATTGCTGGATTCTCAGTTGCAATTGATGCTTTATCAGCAATCAAATATGCAAAAGTTAAAACAATCCGTGATGAAAATGGTCTAGTTGTCGATTATGAAATCGAAGGTGAATTCCCACAATACGGTAATAACGATAAACGTGCTGATGAGATCGGTGTTGATTTACTTAAAGCATTCATGACTAAAGTTAAGAAACATCCAACATACCGTGATGCTATCCATACAACATCAATCTTAACTATTACATCAAACGTTGTTTACGGTAAGAAAACTGGTAACACGCCAGACGGTCGTCGTGAAGGAGATCCATTTGCTCCTGGAGCGAACCCAATGCACGGACGTGATACTCATGGGGCGTTAGCAAGTTTACTTTCAGTTGCTAAAATGCCTTACGAATATGCTTTAGATGGAATTTCAAATACATTCTCAATCATTCCAAAAGCATTAGGTAAAGATGAAGAAATTCAAAAAGACAACTTAGTGAATATGTTAGACGGATATATTAAAGAAGGTGGACACCACTTAAACGTTAACGTGTTTAACCGCGAAACGTTATTAGATGCGATGGATCACCCAGAAGAATATCCACAATTAACTATCCGTGTATCTGGTTATGCTGTAAACTTCATCAAATTAACTAGAGAGCAACAAATGGATGTTATTAACCGTACAATGCACAGTACAATGTAATCACTTAAGTTTTAGATATCTTGTTGAAAGGGGGATATATCTTGTCAGAAGTTAAAACACCAATTATTGGGAACGTCCACTCGACTGAAAGTTTCGGATCAGTTGACGGACCAGGGATACGATTCATCTCTTTTATGCAAGGATGTCGTCTACGCTGTCAGTTTTGTCATAATCCGGATACTTGGAATATGCGTGGGGGAACACCTTATACTCCGCAAGAATTATTCGATGAAGCCATACAATACCGTTCTTTTTGGGGTAATAGCGGCGGGGTAACTGTAAGTGGGGGAGAACCTTTACTTCAAATCGAATTTCTGATTGAATATTTCAAAATTTGTAAAGCACATGGTGTCCACACAACGATTGATACGTGTGGCGCGCCCTTTACTTTAGAGGAGCCATTCCGCTCACAATTTGAAGAACTGATGAAGTATACTGATCTGTTCTTATTTGATATTAAGCATATTGATCCAAAAGGTCATGCGAAATTAACAGGCGTGCGCAATGAGAATATCATGCAAATGGCTGAGTTACTTTCAGAGTTGAATATACCTGTTTGGATTCGACACGTACTTGTTCCAACGCGTACGGATTACGATGAGTATCTGATTCGATTAGGCGATTATGTTGAAACTTTATCAAATGTTCGCAAGTTCGAGGTGCTTCCATATCATAAACTAGGTGTCTACAAATATGAGGCACTTGGAATTAAATACCGTTTGGAAGGAGTCGAACCACCGACTGCAGAACGGGTCGAGAATGCTAAAAGATTGTTGAGAACAGAACGCTACAAAGGATATTTAGATGATTAAATAAATCGACATAATTAAAGCGTAACACTTTAAAACAGTGTTGCGCTTTTTTATGTATTTCTAGCAAATATTAGCAGTTAAAGAATGGAAATATTAATATCAATAAAACAACATCAATGTTGTTATATAACAGAACCTTAAACATGTTCAATTAATCACATTAATAGATTCGTCATTGAATGAAACAGCATAGATAACTGTTACAACACTTAATAAAAAACTATTATAGTAGCATTTTTAACAACAAACCTCTTTACTTTCATTTGTGAAAAGAGTAACATGTAATCAAAGATAAAGAAAAGGGGAGCGTAACAATGACGGAATTAATTGAAAAAGAAGTTATTGGAAATGTTAATTACATGATTAATGGTTTAGTAGAAAAAGGTTTGGTTGCTTTAGAGGAGTTCGATCAATTTAATCAAGAGCAAATTGATCACATAGTAGCGAAAGCTTCGGTTGCAGCTTTAGATCAACATGGTACTTTAGCAAGACATGCGGTTGAAGAAACTGGCCGTGGTGTATTTGAAGACAAGGCGACAAAGAACTTATTTGCTTGTGAGCACGTTGTAAATTATATGCGGGATATGAAGACTGTTGGTGTTATCAGTGATGATGAAGTGACGGGGATCACAGAAATTGCTGAACCTGTTGGAGTTATTTGCGCCATCACTCCGACAACGAATCCGACGTCGACAACTATTTTCAAAGCGCTCATCGCATTAAAAACTCGTAACCCAATCATTTTTTCATTTCACCCGGCAGCACTTGAGTCATCGGCTCACGCTGCTCAAATCGTTCGAGATGCAGCGATTGAAGCAGGTGCACCAGAAAACTGTGTACAGTGGATTACAGAACCATCGTTAGATGCAACGAATGCATTAATGAATCACGATGGGGTTGCAACAATCTTAGCCACTGGTGGAAATGCCATGGTTAAATCAGCTTACTCATGTGGTAAGCCAGCTTTAGGAGTAGGGGCAGGAAATGTACCAGCTTACGTTGAAAAGACAGCAAACGTTAAGCAAGCAGCTTATGACATCGTATTAAGTAAATCATTCGATAACGGAATGGTATGTGCTTCTGAACAAGCCACAATTGTTGATAAAGAAATCTATAAAGAATTTAAAGATGAATTAGTAAGCTATCATGCTTATATCGTAAATTCAAAAGAGAAAGCACTATTAGAGGAATTTTGTTTCGGTTCTAAAGCATTCAGTGAAAACTGTGCTGGCGCAAAATTAAATAATGAAATTGTTGGGAAACCAGCGACATGGATTGCAGAACAAGCAGGTTTCACCGTTCCGGAAGAAACAAATATTCTAGTGGCAGAGGTGTCAGAAGTTGGACCAAACGAACCATTAACGCGCGAAAAACTATCTCCAGTCTTAGCCTTATTGAAATCAGAAACAACTGAAGATGGAATTCAAAAAGCTGCACAAATGGTTGAGTTCTTTGGATTAGGTCACTCAGCTGCGATTCATACACAAGACCAAGAATTAGCAAATGAATTCGGCCGTCAAGTTAAAGCCATTCGAGTTATTTGGAACTCTCCTTCAACATTCGGGGGAATCGGAGATGTATACAATGCTTTCATCCCATCATTAACTCTAGGTTGCGGATCATACGGACGCAACTCAGTTGGTGGAAACGTCGGAGCATTGAATTTACTTAACATTAAAACAGTTGGGAGACGACGCAATAACATGCAATGGTTTAAAGTACCTTCAAAAATCTATTTCGAACGTGACTCAATCCAATATTTAAAAACAATGGCTGATGTTGAACGTGTCATGATTATTACGGATGAATCAATGATGAAACTCGGCTTTACTCAAAGAATTATCGACCAACTTGAGGCGCGCCAAAACAAAGTAAATTACCAAATCTTCCATAACGTTGAGCCAGATCCAGATATTACAACTGTTAGAAGTGGAGCTGAAGCGATGGCTCAATTCCAACCCGATACAATTATAGCCCTAGGTGGTGGATCTGTTATGGATGCGGCTAAAGTCATGTGGTTATTCTACGAACAACCAGAAGTAGACTTTAGAGATTTAGTTCAAAAATTCCTAGACATTCGTAAAAGAGCAGTTAAGTTCCCAGAACTTGGGTCTAAAGCGAAGTATGTAGGTATTCCAACGACATCAGGAACAGGATCTGAAGTGACACCATTTGCGGTTATCTCTGATAAAAAAAATAATATGAAATACCCATTAGCGGACTATTCATTACTACCAACAGTCGCAATTGTAGATCCTGCTTTAGTTGAGACTGTACCAGATTTTGTTACAGCTGATACAGGGATGGACGTGTTAACACACGCAATCGAAGCGTATGTATCAGTGATGGCTAACGACTTTACTGATGGACTGGCTTTACAAGCAATTAAGATTGTATTCGAAAACTTAGAAGCTTCAGTAAAATATAATGATCCAGAAGCACGTGAAAGAATGCATAACGCTTCAACTATGGCGGGTATGGCATTTGGTAATGCCTTCTTAGGAATTAACCACTCAATGGCTCATAAGATTGGTGGAGTTTTCCATACAGTTCACGGTCGAACAAATGCGATTTTACTTCCATTCGTTATTCGCTATAACGGAACCCGACCAGCGAAACAGGCGAACTGGCCAAAATACAATTACTACAAAGCAGATGTAAAATACCAAGACATCGCTAAATTAATCGGACTTGATGCAAAAACTCCAGAAGAAGGAGTAAAAAACTTAGCACAAGCTGTGTTCGAACTTGGAGAACGTGTTGGAATTCAAATGAGTCTAAAAGACCAGGGCGTTGATGAATCTGCCTTCATGGATAAAACAGAAGATATCGCCTACTTAGCCTTTGAGGACCAATGTACACCAGTGAATCCACGCTTAGCTTTAGTAAATGAAATGCAAGAAATCCTTGAAGATGCATATTATGGATATAAAGAAAGACAAGCAAACTACAATTAATAGTATCCGACGCATCAAGTAATACCTAAATTTGATCCCCTTTTATACACGTATATGCCTTGCTTGCGCAAGTAAGGCATATACGTTTTTTGGTTTTGAGTTGTACCTAGCTAGAAGAATAAAAATAAATTGTTCCAGTTGAGGCGCTTAACTGGAAGAAAAAAACCAATTGTTCCAGCTGAGGCGATTAACCGGAAGAATAAAAACCAATTGTTCCAGCTGAGGTGCTTAACTGGAAGAATAAAAACCAATTGTTCTAGCTGAGGTGCTTAACTGGAAGAATAAAAACCAATTGTTCCAGCTGAGGTGCTTAACTGGAAGAATAAAAATAAATTGTTCCAGCTGAGGCGCTTAACTAGAAGAATAAAAACTAATTGTTCCAGCTGAGGCGCTTAACTGGAAGAATATAAACTAATTCTTCCACTTGTTGAGGTAAGCTTATTCACGCTTATCTTTGAAATCAAGCATTTTCTCCTTTTAGTATGGACTTATATATATTAAGATAGTGATATAAAGTGAAGAAAATGAAGGAGAGGGTATTATGTCACACGCTTTACCTAATATTGGAAAAGTTGCTACCAAAGCACTTCAAACTATTGATGTCACACAACTTGAGGAAGTGGCTGCTTTTAGTAAAGATGAATTATTAAAGCTACATGGAATGGGACAAAAGTCGATCAACATATTAGAATCTGCCTTAACTGAAAGTAATTTAACTTTTAGTGACGCTGAAGCACATCCATATAAGCCAGATTTTTTATTGTTAGGTGATTTAAGTTGTGACAATGCGCCGAAAAGACGTGTTATTAGAGACTTTGTCGTAGGACTTTTTGTTGGAAAGCAATCTAATCTAGAGGAAACACTTAATCCTGCTGTAGAAACGGAAATTAACGGCGACCAAACAATAAATGGGATTGATGAATTAATCACTTATTTTGATAAAAAAGATATACAGTTAAGTAGTTTAAACTTACTGAGTATTTTATCCCATGGGAAATATGGAGCAGCGGATGGTGTTATTATTGCAAAACCAGGACAGAGAATACATTTTGCTTCATTTTATACATTTGAAAATACAAAAAAAGAAGCTTTAATTAAAGCAATTAGATTTTATATGATTGAAGAAGTTGAATAAGTGAGCATAATATTAACAAAATACGAGGTGCATAATGGGAAGCAATGAGGATAAAGAACTAAGGGTTATAGTGAATGATGAAGTGTCTGACGTAAATCAAGTCAATCAAGCGATACTTAAGATAGATGGTCAAGAATATGTACTAAAGTCAAATAATCATTCAAGCAATCATCAAAAACTTGCTTTACGTTATTTCTTAATACCAGCAGTGATTGGAACTTTGATATATTTTCTTTTTTTCAATTCGCGAGAGCAATTATTTATTCAATTAATGGGACGTATTTCGATTGCGAGTGCGATATTGCTGATTGGGTCGATAAGTGGAGTCATTACTTTTGCGATTGCTTTTATCGTAGGTAAAAGAAAAAAATTAGCCAATTTGGAGAATATCTATTGGCGGAATGTTCCAACGATATTATTATCTTTCGCCATCATCATTGCTTTAGCTATATTATTCTTTTTCTACCTCTTAGGTTTATTATTTGAAGGTTTAGTTTTAGATATTTACTTATCAACCTTACTGACTTTTATCTTTATATCGATTATTAATTATGTCATGATCAGTTTTGTGATGGTCCTTTCGCCGTCTTTAATGACCAAATTATTAGTTGTGGTCATTTTAAGTGGTGTGATTATCTCAATGATTACCAACAGTGAGGCACAGTGGTGGCAGCGAAATTTAAGTTTCTTAGGAACACAAGAGGCGAGCGGTGCTTGGCAATTTAACTTCACTTTGATGCTGTCTGCGTTTATGATGATTGCTTTAGTGGATTATTTATTTGTTGGTTAAAGAAGATTTATCCAAAACACCGTCCACTAACAATTCTAAGAATATTACTGACGATTACAGCAATTTGCCTAGGACTTGTTGGTTATTTCCCAAGTGATGGACCGGGAAATATGCCTAAATATCATAACCAATCTGCAGCCATGCTAGTATATATGATTATCGCGATGATTATCGGAATTAAGTGGTTTGTGCCTAAGGTGTCACGAGAATTTGTGATTACATCTTATGTGTTAGGCATTATGTTGTTCGTTGTTACTTATTATTATTTAACAGGCTGGTATATTACTTTAACAGGATTTGAAATAGTTTCATTTATTCTTGCCTTTACTTGGTTGATGCTACTATTACAAACACTTGAAAAAGCAAGTCGAGAGCCCATCCCCGTTTATGACGTAGATATTGAGGTTAAGAAAGAAACAGAATCAAAAACATAATTAGATTGAATTCATTCAATAATATAGGATAATAAGATTATGAGATTTCTCATAGTCTTTTTTGTTTGTTATTGAAAGGAGGGTTTGATAATGAGAAAGGTTTGGAAATGTTTAGTATTCTTTCTTTGTATTTTCTTTGCAATGACTGGCGCACAAGCGTCTAAAGCGGAGTCAGATTTGAGATTATGGGTTGTGACTGATATCCATCATTTATCACCTAGCTTATATGTTGAAGGGCCCCGCATTCAGAAATTACAAGATACTGGTGCTGGTTTGGAAATTCTTTACTCCAATGAACGACTTGAAGCCCTTGCTTATCAAATCGAACAGGCAGAACAGCAACCGAATGTTTTATTAGTTGCAGGTGATTTGACTTTAAACGGAGAGTATCAAAGTTTAGTCGAACTTCAGAAAGTATTTGCGAAAATCGAAGCTTTAGGTACGGAAGTTTTTGTGATACCTGGCAATCATGATATTAACAATGGATGGGCAAGTTCATTTACTGATAGTAGAGCTGTGAGGGATAAACAAATTACTCCCGTAGAATTTCAAAAATTAATGAATTCCTTTGGTTATGGAGAAGCAACTTACCAAGATGATGCGAGTTTAAGTTATATTACCCAATTAATAAGCGATCATTGGTTAGTAATGTTAGATAGTAATATTTATCACGGAGAAGGCAGTGACCAACCGCCCGTGTCTAAAGGAGAATTGAGAGACGAAACCCTCATTTGGTTGGAGGATAAATTAAGGACTATTACGGAAGCGGACGTTGAAGTGACGGTTGTTTTACACCATAGTTCTATTCCGCATTTTGAATTGATGGGTCAGAATTTTGTTGTGGGTAATCATGATAGGTTGAAGAATATTTTAGAAAAATATCAAATACCTGTAACATTGAGTGGGCATATGCATGCCCAACATATCGCGCAAGAAGGGCAAGTGACTGACATTGCGACAGGAGCGTTTGCTGTTCAACCGAGTGTGATTGGCGAGGTTGTGATTGATAATAACCAGAAGTCGTATCAACAAATAAAATTAGATATGGTTGCTTGGGCAAAAGAGACTAAGACAGAAGATCCAAATTTACTCGATTATGATACTTACCTTAAACAAGTCTTTACTAAAGCTAATGAGAAATTGGATTCTAATAAAGATCAAAATGATGAATTAAGACAATTAACACAGGAATTAAATTTAGCTTTCTTTGCTGGAAATATCTCTAATATTTGGGAAGCAACTGTCTCTGCTTATGAAGATACATTCGAGAAATTGATTAGTCCAGATACAGAGTCGATGAACCGTTATCTACAAGTTTTAATGGATCAAGCAAATTATAATCATCAAGAGTTTACATGGTAATTTAGTATACATGCGCTTATGACGCACATATCAAACGGACAGAAGGGACAACATCATGGTCGAAACAATTATTAAAGCAGCAGTACTAGTATCAATTATCATATTGGCAAATGTCTTAACAACTCGAGGCTACTTTATCAGAGAAAGAGATTTTGATACGATTTCTAAATTAATTTTTTATCTAACGTTACCGAGTGCAATCATTTCAAATTTAAATGGATTGAGCTTTCCACCAACACTGATTGTTATTAGTATTATTGGATTTTTATGTAATTGGGTGTATATTATATTCTCGCATTTGTTAGGTAAAACGCCAACAGAGAAAGGCTTTTTAATGTTGAATATGAATGGTTATAATATTGGAAACTTTTCTTTACCTTTTATTTCTTTCTTTTTCTCTGAAGTAGCGATTTTAGCAGTGAGCTTGTTCGATGCCGGAAGTGCCTTCATGGTTTTAGGTGGAAACTACGGTATGGCAAAGAGTGTCAGGGACGGAGAGAGTAAGGTGAATATTGGGTATATCTTTCGCACGATGATGAGTTCACCTTCAGTTATTGTGTATATTGTGATGATAATCCTATCGCTTTTTTCACTGCAATTACCAAGTTTTGTTACGGATGTGACCCAAATTATTGGGAATGGGAATACGTTCTTGTCGATGTTTATGATTGGTGTTGCCTTAGATTTAAGGATTCATAAGGAACATGTCCGGCTCTTAATTAAGACATTATCTGGTCGTTATGTTGTAGCAGCAGGGATTTCAGCATTGTTATATTTTTTCTTGCCATTTAGTTTAGAAATTCGGCAAACATTAGCGATTCTTGCCTTTGCGCCGGTTTCAGGCGTTGCAACAATGTATACACGGATGTATGGGGAGAATTTTGAATTATCAGCGATTATAAATTCATTATCTATCATCATTTCTATCATTATTATGTCAACATTATTAGTTGTCTGGCAAGTGTAAAAATAACTCCATATTGTAATGAAACTGTTCGTAATCGCTAATAAAAACATGGTATAGTGTATATACATATAGAGGGGGGATTTAATGGATAAATTAGGCCGTTTGGATCGAATGGTCATGAAGTACGTTATTTTAGCTGCAGTATTTATTCTAGTTATTTTTAATTATCAGCACATTTTCGCTGGTTTGAGAGAGCTTTGGGATATAATTTCTCCTGTTGTTTATGGATTTGTATTTGCATATATTTTGAATTTAATTATGGTGATGTATGAGGGGTTCTGGTTTCCAGAAACGGATAATGAGCTACTTATTCGTGCAAGACGTCCAGTATCGATATTACTGGCACTGATTACAGTTATTATTGTTATTGTTCTAGTGTTATGGCTCATCATTCCACAATTAATCTCCCTAGTACAAACTTTATTAGAAAACCTACCATTAATGGTTGAATATATTCAAAGGTGGATTGAGGATTTAGAAGAAATTTATCCTCAAATTGATACATTGATAAATAATTTAAACATTAATTGGGAAAGTATTGCCCGAGATGCGGCAAGTTTTGCTAATAACATTCTAGGGTCAACGTTTACGACATTCCAATTATTAACTTCATCTTTATTTAGATTAGTTGTTATATTAGTTGTCGCAATTCACGCCTTATTTTCAAAAGAGAAAATACAAAGACAAGTTAAACGCGTACTGCGTGCTTACATGAAGAGAGACCACTTCCGTCGTTTGAAGTATGTTTTAAGAGTGACGAATGAATCATTCTCTAGTTTTATTACGGGAATGTTAATCGAAGCGATTATTTATGGTACGTTAGTAACGGTGGGGATGATGATATTTAACTTCCCATATGCGGGTATGATTGGAGCACTCTCTGGGGCACTGGCCTTAGTACCAATGGTTGGGGCTATCTTATCAGCTGTTATTGGAACGATGTTAATCTTCGTTCAAAACCCGATTCAAGGACTCTTTTTCCTTCTATTCAATATCGTACTGCAACAGCTTGAAAGTAATGCGATTTATCCAAGAATTGTTGGTGGATCCATTGGGTTACCAGGAATTTGGACTTTCATAGCGGTAACGATTGGTGGGGGGATCTTAGGACCTGCCGGTTTCTTCTTAGGGGTGCCTATTGCATCGGTCATATATAAACTTATTCGTTCGAATGTTGAATACAAAGAACATTACTATGAGTTAGATCATGGAAGTGAATTAACATTTTAATTTAAAAGTTTAAACCTAATGATTAGCCTAGTTGCTGTCATTAGGTTTTTATATTTACATTGATTAATGTTGTATCCTAAAAACTTTTAACATATACTTACGTAAGAAATAAATAAAGTAGGAGGAACACGTTTGTGAAAGATATGACGTCGGGAACACCGATCAAACAAATTCTATTATTTTCTATACCTTTAATTATAGGCAATATATTTCAATTGTTATACAACATGGTGGATACCTTCATTGTCGGACGGACGTTGGGCGTGAATGCTCTAGCAGGTATTGGTGCAGCAGGGAGTGTCATGTTCTTTGTGGTTGGTTTCTCGCAAGGGTTCACTGCTGGAATGGCGATTCCAACGGCGCAAGCGTACGGGGCACGTGATTATGAAAAGGTCAGTCGAAGTGTCGCAATCAATGGGGTACTATCGACTTTAGTCGTTATTGTGATGACGGCATTGAGTATGTTTTTCTTATGGGATATTCTTTATTTAATGAATACGCCGGCTGAAATCATTCAGTACACCTATGATTATTTAATTATTATCTTTGGATTTATGACTATTACAATTCTATTCAATATGTTAAGTAACTTAATGAGAGCTTTAGGAGATAGTCGGACACCGGTGATTGCTTTAGTCATTGCGGTTGTGATTAACATTATCTTAGATTATATCTTTATCCTAGTTTTTGATATGGGAGTAGCTGGGGTAGCGACTGCGACAATGGTATCACAATTAATCGCCTCTTTAATTTGCTTATTCTATATTCAGAAGAAAGTTTATTTATTAAAAGTTAAAGCAAGACATTTTAAGATGCGTAAAGATGAAGTGATTCAACATTGCCGGATTGGATTCCCAATGGCATTTCAATCTTCAATTATTGCGATTGGATCAATGTCTGTAACAATCGCCTTAAATACATTAGGAGCTGAAGCCGTTGCAGGTTACTCAGCATCTCAAAAGATTGATCAAATTGTCGTCTTCGTTCTAATGTCATTCGGAGTATCAATGGCCACGTATGTTGGACAAAACTTCGGTGCCAAAAAATACGACCGTATCTTAAGAGGCGTAAAGCAAGTGCTTGTTCTTTCGATATCAGTGTCAATACTCTTTTCAGTTACTTTATTCTTATTCGGTGGAGAATTAACGAGTGTCTTCGGAGACAGTTCTTCCAAAGAAGTTCTGAGAAGTTACGGACAGTACTTTTTCCAATTAACCGGTCCATTTTATTGGATTTTAGCGATTCTCTTTATCCTTCGTTACACTCTGCAAGGTTTGGGAGATAGTTTTATCCCGACAGTCGCAGGAGTGATGGAATTAACGATGAGAATCATTGCGGCGTTTGGTTTAAGTGGGCTTATTGGCTTTGCCGGTCCAGTTATATCTAATCCAATGGCTTGGTTGGGTGCTGTGCTAGCCTTAGTTCCAGCTTACTATAGACGCAACAAGAAGTTAGTTAAATTACAACAGCAAAAAGCAACTCAATAAAGTTTAGTCAGTCGATGCATTGAATGCACCGGCTGATTTTTTATTATTTTAGAAAATATTATATAAAATGGCTTGACCTTGACGTAACGTTAAGGTGTAATCTGTATGAAGAGGTGAGGAAATGAGTTATTCAATTGGAGAATTAGCAAAACTAGCCGGGATTAGCACAAGAACATTGCGTCATTATGATGCGATTGATTTGTTAAAACCTGCGTATGTCGAAGAGAATGGGTACCGAGTTTATAGTGAAGACGAAGTGAAAATGTTGCAACAAATAATGTTTTACCGAGAATTTGGTATCACATTAGAGGAAATTCATGCGATGGTTAATTCTTCAGAATTTGATCGTCTTAAAGCATTGGAAACACATTATCAACACCTAAAATCGGAAAAAGACCGTATTAGTCAATTGATGGATACAGTCGAAAACACAATTAAAATATACAAGGAGGACTTAACAATGTCTAAAAAAGAATTTGAAGGCTTTAAAAAACAACAAATTAAAGCTAATGAAGAAAAATATGGTGATGATATCATTAATTCATCAAATAAAAAATTCGGAAATTTAACGCAAGAACAGTACGAACATATAGAAAAGCTTAATGAAGAAATCAGTGAAGCTCTAGTAAATGCCGTACCAGAATGGAAACCTGAAAGTGCAGAAGGGCAACGAGTTACTGAATTACATAAAGAATGGCTAATCATGGTTTGGCCAGATGATCTATACTCTGAAGAAGCACACATTAGCCTAGCTCAAATGTATACACAAGATGAGCGTTTCAAGAAATACTATGAAGATATTACTGAAGGCGCAGCGGATTACTTATACGAAGCAATCAAGGTATTTTACAATAAATAAGCGAAGACTGTAAATATTTAGAAATATCGAGGCCTATGCTATACTTGTCTATAGTAACAATCTGAAGTGAGGATGGATAGAGATGAGTCATAGAAATAAAGGGTTTTTAGTAGCGATGTTATTCGCGATGCTATTCACCCCAATAAGCATAGCAGCATCAGAAAGTAGTTCTAGTACAAGTGATGAAGAACTGGAACAAGTAGAATTAAGTGAAGAGGATAAAGTGAATTATATTCGCTGGTTTGGAGCCTATGACGATCTGCCCCAAATACCTTTAGATGAATTAAAGTCTACGTTTGAGACGTTCATTTCCGAAGGTTCAACCGACATGACTAAAGAAGAAGTCATTGAATTAGCGGGCGAGCCTACCGAAACATTTGATGCAGGTGCAAGTGAATTCTTATTGTATTATCCAATGAATGATGAAGAATCAGCTATTCTATATGCACAAATCTTCTCAGAAGAAAAGGCAGCGGAAGCAAGTAGTGGACAGGCAGCTTCGACAGAATCTGTTGAAAGTACAGAAACAGAAGAGGGCTTTGCTGCGGCTTATTTAACAGAAGTGAATTTATTGTTAGTGAATGAGACGGCCTTTGAGCCCTTAAACATTACTTTAGAAGAAATTGAAACTTGGCAAGATTCAGAGTGTGACAATCGTGAGTTTACTACATTTGAAGAGTTACAGGAATTAATTGGTGAGCCATCAGAGATAACTTATCGATTCGAAGATGAAAGTTGGCTGTATGCTTGGATTCGAAATAGTGAAGAAACTGACTCAATAGATTACGTCATGGCTGAAGTCGATGCTGACGGTAATATTGTGGAACTCAATACAATTGAAGATAGCGAAGAGAGCAGCGAAAGTGTCGAGATTTCGAGCCTAGATGAATTTAACAACACTGACGAAACAGCTGAATAAGCAGTTTGAACTAATTAGCGCTTAGGTTTACAACAATCATTGTGTAGGCCTAAGCGTTTTTTAAAATAAATGAATAAGGGAGTCATGAATATGAATCGAATTAACTTAGTTGCTTTAGGTGTCAAAAATATTGGTAAGGCAATGGAATTCTACAAAGAAATCGACTTTAAAACCAATGAAGAGGCTAATAACCCACCGACTGTAATTTTTGATAAGGATGGAAAAAAATAGAGTTATTCTCACAGGAAGATTTAGCCAATGAAATAAATCCAACCAACCCTTCAGTCATTAATACAGGTTTTAGTGGAATCACATTAGCAATCAACTTTAAAACTAAAGTTGAAGTGGATGAATTTGTTAAACTGGTTGAGTCTGCTGGTGGGCTGATCGCGAAATATCCTAAACCTACGGATTGGGGCGGGTATAGTGGTTACTTCCAAGATCTTGACGGTTATTATTGGGAAGTTGCATATGGTGATAGCTGGAAGTTCGATGATAATAACATGCTAGTCATAGAATAATAAGTGTTGATTGAAGGAGCTGTGGTTGCAGCTCATTTTTCGTTGGGAAAATGGGTAAACCTGCATTCGGATTCAATTTGAGTACTCAATTCCAGCTAAATACGCATTCGAATTCAATTCGAGTCCTAGATTACGACTAAACACGCATTCGAAAAAATCCGAGTACTCGATTCCAGCTATATACTGGTCCTATAAACGTGGACAACTAGAGACATGTCCGATTCATTCGTGGACTAAGTTCATTTCTGTCATTATCATCGTAGACAGAGTTTTATTGCACAAAAAAATATCATCTCCAATCCTTTCACATCGCAGTTACTTACAATTGTAAATAAATAATATTTATGAAAACGTTAAAAAAATCCTCGACTAACACAATATATGTGATATTATTATTAAGTGAACACTATATATTGTGTTGAAGGAGGATGGAAATGGAGCAAACATTTAAAGGTATTAAGGAAAATATAACAAATACAATCGTTATCAAACGAGATGGGCGAGTTGTAAACTTTAATCCGAATAAGATAAAAGCAGCGATTAACAAAGCATTTACTCATGTATATTCAAGCGAGGATGCTGAAATATCGGAATTAGTTAAAGACATCATCACTAAACTATCAAATAGATATGGTCAAGAATTGACGATTAATCAAATACAGCGAGTAACAGAAGAGGTACTAGTGGCCTCTAAATACAATGAAGTTGCCCAGGCCTATATTAGCTACCGGGTACAAAGAGAACAAGAACGCATGTTATCTGTTGATATCAATGAAAGTATTAAAGCCCTAACTGCAAAAGAAAGTACACTAGTGAATGAGAATGCGAATAAAGATAGTCGTGTCTTTAATACACAAAGAGATTTGACTGCAGGTGTCACGGCTAAAGCAATTGGGTTAAAGATGCTTCCTCCTCATGTAGCTAACGCTCATGTAAAAGGACAAATTCACTACCATGATTTGGACTATCAACCATATGCACCGATGACAAATTGTAGTTTGATTGATTTTGAAACAATGTTTAATGAAGGATTTACAATAGGAAATGCCCAAGTCGAGTCACCCCAATCGATCCAAACGGCTACGGCACAAATGGCTCAAATCATTGCCAACGTTGCAAGTAGTCAGTACGGAGGAACTAGTGCAAACCGAATTGATGAGATTTTAGCTCCTTATGCAGAGAAAAATTATCATAAGAATTTAAAGATGGCGCATGAGTGGATTGAAGATGAGGATAAACAAAAAGCATTTGCGATGAGTAAGACGAAAAAAGATATTTATGATGCGATGCAAAGTTTGGAATATGAAATTAATACACTTTATACTTCTCAAGGACAAACGCCTTTTACGACACTTGGCTTTGGTCTAGGGACTTCATGGATTGAAAGGGAAATCCAATTTGCCATTTTGAAAGTTAGATTAGAGGGCTTGGGTAGCGAGAAAAGAACTGCCATTTTCCCTAAACTTGTCTTTACTCTAAGAGACGGAGTGAACTTAAAAGAAGCAGATCCGAATTATGACATCAAACAGTTAGCAATTGAATGTACTGCTAAACGAATGTACCCGGATGTTCTAATGCATGACAAATTAGTTGAATTAACAGGCAGCTTTAAAGTGCCAATGGGGTGCCGCTCATTTCTGCAAGGATGGAAAGATGACAATGGAAATGAAGTCAATGACGGTCGTATGAACTTAGGGGTTGTCACATTAAATTTACCGAGAATAGCGATTGAATCTAGCGAGAACAAAGAGCAATTTTGGTCAATATTAGAGGAAAGACTCGATATTATGACTGACGCTTTAGTATATCGCGTTGAAAGAGTGAAGGAAGCTTTACCAGAGAATGCCCCCATCTTATATCAATATGGAGCATTTGGTGAACGATTGAATGAAGACGAATCCGTTGATAAATTATTTAAAAACAAACGCGCAACAGTATCACTAGGCTATATAGGTCTATATGAAGTGGCAACTGCTTTTTATAGTCCCGATTGGGAAGGGAATAAAGAAGCTAAAGATTTTACACTAGAAGTAATTAAAACTCTTAAAGCCAAGGCAGACGAGCTAGGTGAACAGTACGGCTATCACTTCAGTGTGTACAGCACTCCTTCAGAGAGTTTAACAGACCGATTCTGTCGGATGGATAAAGAACGATTTGGATTGATTCCTAGTATTACCGATAAAGATTATTATACGAATTCTTTCCATTATGATGTCAGAAAAAATCCAACCCCCTTTGAGAAAATAGAATTCGAAAAAGACTATCCACAATACTGTAGTGGCGGGTTTATTCATTACTGTGAGTATCCGAATATGCGCCAAAATTTAAAAGCGTTAGAAACAGTTTGGGACTTTGCTTATGACAAGATTGGTTATTTAGGAACAAATACACCGATTGATCATTGTTATGAATGTGACTTTGATGGTGAATTTGAAGCGACCGAACGCGGTTTTAAATGCCCACAATGTGGCAATCAGAATCCTGACACCTCAGATGTAGTAAAGAGAACGTGTGGTTATTTAGGAAATCCACAGAAAAGACCCATGGTGCGTGGAAGACATAAAGAAATTAACGCACGGGTGAAACACATTCCCGATAGCATTTTGAAATTGAAACGCAATCAGAAAGCGAAATTAGCAAACGACTCAAGGAGCGTACTCGAATGAAAAATCCCAAACCAAAAGAATGGTTAGCTGAAGATTTAAGTCTAGGTAAGATTGCGGATTACAAACCGTATAATTTTGTGGATGGTGAAGGAGTCAGATGCAGCCTTTACGTCAGTGGCTGCCCCTTTGCCTGTATCGGTTGTTACAACCGTGTCGCACAAAACTTTAATTACGGTACACCTTATACGCAAGAACTAGAAGAGCGAATCATTGAAGACCTCGCTGCATCATACTGCCAAGGCTTAACATTACTAGGTGGAGAGCCTATGTTAAATACTAATATCGTAGTCCCTTTATGTAGATCAATCCGAGAAAAATACCAACAAACAAAAGATATTTGGTCATGGACGGGTTACACATGGGAAGAATTACTGTTGGAATCAGAGGATAAGTTAGAACTATTATCATTAATTGATGTGCTAGTCGATGGTCGTTTTGACATTAATAAAAAAGACCTCACAAGGCAATTCAGAGGCAGTACGAATCAACGCATTATCGATGTCCAAGAAAGTTTGGCTCAAGGAGAAGTTGTGCTTTGGACACAATCGAATGGACAACCATATTATTGATAAACAAAACAACAGTTCGAAAAAATCGGACTGTTGTTTTTTGTTTCTTATAAAGCATCTTTGAAAAAGGCAGTACCTACACGTATGAAAGTAGCTCCTTCTGAAACAGCGATGGGATAGTCTTGGCTCATGCCCATGCTAACTTCTGTACAAGGAGCATTTGTAAAGTTACTTTGTTCCACTTCAACTTGTAACTCTTTTAAAAAGCGGAAATATTCATGAATTTCCTCTTGGCTGGCATCAATAGGAGCCATTGTCATTAGGCCAATGATATTTAACTTATCATATGCTTCTAACTCTTTTAAAGTGTCAGCCAACGCGTCGGGTTGGAAACCAGATTTACTATCTTCACCACTCACATTAACTTGAATGAAACAGTTAACCGGCTGCTCAGCGCGTTTTTGAATTTCTTTTGCTAAAGAGAGACGGTCCAGAGAGTGGAGGTAATCAATATCATTAATAATCTTCTTCACTTGTCTCGTTTGTAAATTACCAATAAAATGCCATTGAATCTCGTCATTAATATCTGCTAAATTTTCATATTTCTTTAAGAATACATCGGGGCGATTCTCCCCAAAGTGTTTTACTCCAAGAGCGTGCAAATCACGCATCGTTTTTTCATCAACGGTCTTAGTGACTGCAACTACAGTAGGTTCATCGTTTCCAGCGGGTAGATGATTTTCAATCGTTTCTTGAATTACATTGATATTTGTTTTTAACGTTTGTTTCATTGTCACTTCGTTCACCAATCCTTTAATTATTCCTCTATTGAATTTATCAATAATGGTGGAGTGTGTCAATTTGAAGACATTCAAACGAATTCAAGAATAATCCTTGAATTGAACAAATATCCATGTTAGTATTATTTCGAAGTCGAGATAACACTTCATTGATCACTAATAAAAGTGAAAGACTTGACCTCTAAATTGATTCATGTTAATGTTAATTCGAAATCGAGATGTAAACATTTAAAGTAAAATTTTAAATGCTTTTGCTCGGTTATAATTATTAACTTATAATTCGAAAACGAGATAATAAAATATGAACAATCTTTTAGGAGGAGCAACAATGAACAGAACCGATGAATCATTAAAAGCATTTGTAGGGATCCAAAGAACAAGCGAAACTTTAGATAGAACAGTTAGAAATGACTCAAGAAAACACGGTCTAAACTTAAATGAGTTTGCCGTACTAGAATTATTATTGAATAAAGGGCCACAACCCATTCAACAAATAAAAGAGAAAATTCTAATTGCGAGCAGCAGTACTACTTACTTAATTGATAAATTATGTGAAAAGGGACTTGTTGAGCGAATTGTAAATGAACAAGATCGTCGTATCATTCGGGCCTCTTTAACACCTAGCGGGAAAGAGTTAATTGAACGCATCTTCCCATCGCATGCTGAATTGATTAGAGAATCATTTGATAAATTATCGGATGATGAACTCACACAACTACGGTTCTTATTGAAGAAAATGAACGGCATAGACAACAAATAAAGGAGCATTTTATTATGACGAACAATTTTGAACTTAAAGGAATTCACCACGTTACAGCGATTACGAATAGTGCTGAAAGAAACTATAAATTTATCACAGATATTTTAGGTATGCGTTTAGTTAAAAAGACAGTAAACCAAGATGATATCCAAACGTATCATACATTCTTTGCGGATGACATCGGATCACCAGGAACGGATTTAACATTCTTTGATTTTCCGAATATTCCTTCAGGAACTTATGGATCAAACTCAATTTCGCGTATTGGCTTACGTGTTCCTAACGATGCAGCATTAGAATACTACTTAAACCGTTTTGAAGAATTTGATGTAAAACACGGCGAAATTGAAGATTTATTCGGTACGAAAGTTTTAGAATTTGAAGAAGAAGATGGGCAGCGCTACCGTTTATTCTCAGATGAGAATAATGAAGGGGTAGAGGCTGGAACACCATGGCAAGATGGACCAGTACCAACAGATAAAGCTATCTACGGGCTTGGACCGATTGAAATTACTGTAAGTTATTTTGATGACTTCAAACAATTATTACAAGTAATCTATAATATGAAACCAATGATTGAAGAAGAGGAAGTTGCAGTCTTTGAAGTTGGTGAAGGTGGAAACGGTGGTCGTGTTATCTTACGTAAAGATGAGGAAACACCCGTTGGAATCCAAGGTTACGGAGAAGTTCACCACGTTTCATTTAGAGTTGAAGACCATGCAGCAATTAAATCATGGGAAGCAAAATATGACCAAATCGGTGTTCGCCACTCTGGTTGGGTAGATCGTTTCTTCTTTGAAGCACTATATGCACGAATTGGCCACATCTTAATTGAAATCTCTACAGATGGACCAGGATTCATGGGCGACGAACCATATGAAACATTAGGAGAAAAATTATCATTACCGCCATTCTTAGAAGAAAAACGTGACGAAATCGAAGCATCTGTACGTCCATTTGATACAACGCGCAATAAATAATAGCCAGGCGACTTTGAAATCATTAATACAATATAAGGAGCTGATAATATGGAACCGGTGAAACATTTACACCATATTACTGCGATTGCAGGTCCACCTCAAGAAAATGTACACTTTTATCGTGATGTTTTAGGCTTAAAATTAATTAAGCAAACAGTTAATTTTGACGATGTAAATACATATCATTTTTATTTCTCAAATAAGGGTATGGATGATGGAACAATCTTAACGTTCTTCCCATGGGATACGCGTAATCGTGGTGTTAAAGGTAGTGGGCAAGTTGGAAGAATTGCTTTCTCAGTACCTAATGGGTCATTAGAACATTGGAAGAAACATTTAGAAACTCATGATGTTATTTTTGAAGAATCGAATATGTTTGGAAATCGTGGAATTATCTTTGAAGATAACCATACTTTACGCCTAGCAATCGTCGAAACTGATGAAGAGAATAATGATTCAGATATCTTAGGTTTCTACGGCGTGGAGTTGCTATCAAGCCAACCAGAAGCAACAAGAGATACATTACGTAACCAACTCGGTTTAGAGGAATTAGAAGCCACATTAGAATTTTTCCACTTAGAAACAGTGGGAGAACAACGTCATCACATTATTATACCTAAAGAAGCACCAGCGAGAGGTAGAGACGGTGTTGGAACAGTTCATCACGTGGCTTGGTCAATGGAAGACGATCTTAAACAGCAAGAATGGCGTGAATACCTACAAGATGAAGGATTCCACGTGACAGATGTTAAGGATCGTAATTACTTTAAAGCGATGTACATGCGAGAAAAAGGCCATGTTCTATTCGAATATGCGACCGATGGACCTGGCTTTGCTGTCGATGAACCTGTGGATGCCTTAGGACAAAAGCTCATGCTCCCAGAACAATATGAAAGTCAGCGTGAAGAAATCGAGCGAACATTACCAAAAGTCGAATTATAGGAGGGGTTTATGCATTTTTTTAAAGCAGATAATATGTCCTCAAAGGACAATAAAAAGAAATTAGCAGGAACAATTATACCAAGGCCGATTGCATTAGTGATGACGCAATCTGATGAAGTCATTAATATTGCACCTTTTAGTTACTTTAATATTGTTTCTAACAACCCACCTCTCATTTCGATTGCGATACAACGATCGAATGGTGAACTAAAAGACACTTCAAGAAATATTCTCGCAAAGAAAGAAGCGACGGTTCATGTTGTAGATGAGCGAATCGTAAACGATGCAAATGCAACATCAGCAACATTGCCTGCAGATGAGAGTGAGTTAAGTGTATCAAACTTTAACTTAATTGACTCAAAATTGATTGGCACACCAGGGATTAAAGAAGCCCTCGTCCGCTATGAGACACAGTTGTATAAAGCTGTTGAAATTACGGATGCATCAGGGTTAATCGTTGCGGATTTAATCATCCTAGAGGTGATTGGTTTCCATCTTGCAGAAAAGATTTACGATGTTGACACAGGCTATATTATAGCAGACAAACTGAAACCTGTGAGTCGATTAGCCGGTGCGGATTATGCCAAATTAGGTACGCAATTTGATTTAGTCCGACCAGATTAAAGGAGTTAATAATTTATGGAACATATCTTTAGAGAAGGAAAAGCAAACCATCCTGTATTCATTATGTTACATGGAACGGGTGGAAATGAAACAAATTTATTACCCTTAGGTGAGATTTTAGATCCTGAGGCAGCAATCTTAGCCATCCGTGGAGATGTTGTAGAGAATGGCATGTTACGCTACTTTAAACGTAAAGAAGAAGGCGTATATGATGTTGAAGACTTAAATCAACGCGGAGAAGCTTTACATCAGTTTATCGTTGAATCGAGTAAAGAATATAACTTTAATTTAGATGATGCAGTCTTTGTTGGCTTTTCAAACGGATCAAACATTGCAATGAATATCTTATTAAGAGAAGACAGTCAAGTGAATAAAGGGACACTCTTTGCACCAATGTATCCAGTGGACGTGTCTCATAATACAAAAGATATGAAAGATGTTTCAATTTATTTATCAATGGGAGAAAATGATCCCATCGTTTCGTTAAATGATAGCGAGAATGTTGTTGATATCTTCGAGACACGCGGCGCAGAAGTCACAACGTTTTGGGTAAATTCCCATGAGTTAAATGGTGAAACAGCTATGCAAGCAAAAGCTTGGTTAAATAAAGTTTTTAAATAATATAATAAAAGAGGGACGAGATCATAATAGAACTCGTTCCTCTGTTTGTTTGTGAATAAATTTGCTTTGAACTAAGTGAAATATCTGTTCAATGATAAAGAACAGCAAGATAGATACTAAAATTGAGCCCGGATAATAAAAGATAATAGGTACGGAAGAAAAGATGGGTTTATCTCTAAGATAAAAGTAATTACCATTAACAATTGGATTAAATAACGCCACGAAGACAAAGTATACTAAAAACAATAGAATGACACGCTTACGTGCGGATGCATAAACTTTATAGTTATAGGCAATCATACCGTAGAAGGGTAGTAGCAATGTAATAACATGATTCGTTAAAAAACTTACCCCTCTAGGATGCGTAATCGGTTCAATGTTTGATGGTACTAAGAAACTTAACCAAGCAAACACTGAGAAATAGGCAACGATGTTAAATAATTTTTCAGATTTAGTAAATAAGAAAATGATACCTAGAATGGTATTAATCCGACTAATGTGGAAGGGTAAGGATTCTTGTAATGTAAATTCACCGAGTAGGACATAAGAACCGTATAATAAAATTTGTTGAAGGATTGAAATAGTCACAATGTATTTTGAAATAGTATTGCGGTGGTCTCTAACATACGATTGATTCATAAATAAGAGGCAGGTAAAGAAAATTAAAACAGCAATATATAATAAATGATTCGGACCAAGAATTTGAATGTACTCCATGTTAGTTACTTACCTCGCTTTATAATATATTAGTTATAAAAAAATAGTTTAATATGCATTCATTTTAAGAATCTCATTTCTTTTTGTCAAACTTATTTTTCATTTGTACTTTTAGATCCTGAATAATTCATAGCTCTATAATTTAAGCTGGTTTCTTGAATAAATTAATCGTTCTTGGAAAAATTGGGAATTTTTCTACAAAATAGTGAGTTCTCGAAGTAGATTTTAACTAAATGAACCTTCTTACGATTCTCTTGTTTGTTTGAAGGCATACTTCTCCCTTGTAGACGATTGATTCAAAAAATTAACGTGATGACTGATTTAAATCCATTGACT